>CAXTCH010000253.1:0-5515 GCA_964241945.1 uncultured Mucilaginibacter sp. | reverse complement strand
GTCTTATTGTATAATATACACTAAGATACTCAGTTTAAAATAATTTTATCCTCTTTTCGTCGGATTATAGCCCGCTTCGAGATCAAAACTATCTGGAAGTTTATTAATTTTTGAGTTTTGGCTGCGTTAGATTTTAATTTAAATGATTACATCCTGACTTAATACCTATTGGTGATACATTGTTATTAATTTATTGTATTTGCGGTTCCGCTGTAAAGCGCTATCTTTAGTACTCAACTCAAAGCTTTACACATTTATGCAGGTTTTCCCTTTCCTGGCTGCGTTTCTGCTGGTACGTCATTTTCAGCAACGATTTAAACGCACTATACTTTTTGATAAATGGAAAAGCATATTTCAGATATCGCTTTGGAGCATCATCCTGATTTATGTGGGATCAGAATCAGCGTTTCATGATTGGACCAGTAATTTAATCGGAGCTGCACTATTGGGATGTATGATATATTATATCAAAAAAGAACCTGATTTTAAGTCGTTCGTACCCTTTGCCAATTCGCATATTCCTTTAATTACGCTTTCTGCGGTTTATGGCATAATTCTGTTATTTCTTGCGGATACCGATTATTTTGAGAGGTGGCATAATTATGTTGAGTTTTTTATTGTAGGTGCATTCGTGTGGATATTTGCCCGGCTGGCCACTTCTAAAAAGCAACAAAAGGAATTGCAGTTTGCAGCCGAACAAAATACCAGTTTGGAAAAACTGGTAGCCGAACGTACCATCGAGCTTACGCGGCAAAAAGACGAATTGCAGGCAACCGTAAAAGAACTGAAAGCCACGCAGGCACAACTCATTCAACAGGAAAAGCTGGCCTCACTGGGCGAACTGACGGCAGGCATTGCGCATGAAATTCAAAACCCGCTCAACTTTGTCAACAACTTTTCGGAAGTAAGCAAGGAACTGATGGAGGAACTTGAAGAGGAGTTGGAAAAAGGTGATACCGAAGAAGTAAAAGCCATAGCCGCCGATGTCATTGACAACCTCACCAAGATTACCCACCACGGCAAGCGGGCCGATGGTATTGTAAAAGGCATGCTTCAGCATAGCCGGAGCAGTACCGGACAGAAAGAGCCTACCGACATCAACGCACTGGCCGATGAATATTTCCGCCTGGCCTATCATGGTTTGCGGGCCAAGGATAAGTCATTTAATGCGGAACTTATTACTCATTTTAACCCCGCCCTGCCTAAAGTCAGCGTGATACCGCAGGACGTAGGCCGGGTGCTGCTGAACCTGTTCACCAATGCCTTTTATGCCGTACAGCAAAAGCAAAAAACCGCAGCTGCAGATTATAAGCCGGTAGTTGAGGTGGACACCATGCAAAAAGATGGTCAGTATGTAATTACTGTGAAAGATAACGGCATTGGCATCCCCGAACACATTAAAGACAAAATAATGCAGCCTTTTTTTACCACTAAGCCTACCGGTGAGGGTACAGGCTTGGGCTTGTCGCTCAGTTATGATATTATTGTAAAGGGGCATGGCGGCGAGATCGATATCGACAGCCGGGAAAACGAATACACCCGGTTTACAATAACCCTACCACTGTAGTAAACTTATAATTACCTTAGCCACACGATGAAGATATTAGTTGTTGATGACGAGGCCGACGTGCAACCGCTATTTATGCAACGCTTTCGGAAAGAGATTCGCAATGGTGAAGTTGAGTTTGAATTTGCACTGTCGGGCGAACAGGCGTTGAGTTACCTGGAAGAGAAACACTCTGAAGTGGTGCTCATCCTTTCTGATATCAATATGCCGGGCATGAGCGGAATTGAGTTACTGCAACATATCCGGCACGATTTTAATAATCCGCCGCCGCCGGTGGTGATGATGATTACCGCCTATGACGATGAAGAAAGCCGCAATCAGGCCATCAACAACGGCGCTGATGAATATTTAACCAAGCCGCTTGATTTTACGCTGTTGAAAGAAAAACTAAAAACTTTTACCACCGCCTAATGGCTAAAATACTGGTAGTTGATGACGAAGAAGACCTGGAAGTGCTGGTGAGGCAGAAATTCAGGCGGAAGATACGTGAAAATGTGTACGAGTTTGTGTTTGCCCGCAACGGTGCTGAGGCGCTTGAGCAAGTACAGGCGCACCCTGATCTGGACATTGTACTTTCGGACATCAACATGCCGGTAATGGATGGGCTTACCTTGCTGAGCCGCCTGCCCGAAGCCAACCCGGTGCTGAAGGCCGTAGTGGTATCGGCTTACGGCGACATGCAGAACATCCGCACGGCCATGAATCGCGGAGCTTATGACTTTGTATGTAAACCGGTAGATTTTGAAGATCTGGACCTTACGATGCAAAAAACTATTGATCATGTAAAGCAGTTACAGCAGACCATCAGGGCCATTAAAGAAAATAACATTTTGAAAATGTATGTGGATGAGAATGTGCTCAACTTTATGACCCACAAAGAGTTTGAGAACAGTTTGCTCAGCAGTGAAGTAATTGATGCCACCGTGATGTTTGTTGATGTTTGCGGCTTTACCGCCATTACCGAACAGGTAAGCCCAAGTGTGGTAGTAGAATTACTGAACAGCCTGTTTGACAAGATAGTAAAGGAAATTATTGCCCAAGGTGGCATTATTGATAAATTTATGGGCGATGCAGTAATGGCTGTGTTCAAAGGCGAGTTCCATTTAGACCGTGCCATTGATGCGGCATTGGCAGCAAGAAATCAGTTAAGTACTATTGATGCCATTGTAACAGAAGCGCACACTTACAAGCCGCAGGTTTCCATCGGCATTAACTCCGGCGAGATGGTGTCGGGTAATATTGGTTCGGCCTCGTTAAAGCGGCTGGATTATACCGTGATTGGTGATGTTGTTAATTCCGCCCAACGCTTGCAGTCCACTGCCAAAGCGGGACAGATTGTAATCAACGAAGCTACCTACCAAAAGGCCAAAACTTCATTTAACTGCACACGCATAGGCGAAGTAAATTTAAAAAATAAAGTAAAGCCGGTGATTATTTATGAGGTGGTTGATTAAATGGCGTTTGTAACGTAAGTATATAATTGACTATTTATGATATCAAGTAGCGGACTAACAGAAATTCAATTTAATAAGCAAGATATAGACCTGAATTCTTATCCGTTTTCACTACCTTTTTTCAAAAATTGTAATGGCTTCAGATTACATCCGAAAGTAACCTTTTTTTTAGGAGAAAATGGAGCTGGTAAGTCTACCCTACTGGAGGCAATCGCTATAGCTTTAGGCTTTAATCCTGAAGGTGGAAGTATTAATTTCAATTTTACAACAAGGGCTTCTCACTCGGTTTTACATAAATACATAATTGCAGCAAAGGGTATACATAGGTATAAAGATGGTTTCTTTTTGAGAAGCGAAAGCTTTTACAACGTAGCGTCAGAAATAGATAATTTAGACGCAAACGAATCTTACGGCTACCGTTCTCTGCACGAACAGTCGCACGGTGAATCCTTTTGGGCAACATTTACACATCGGTTCAGAGGTAACGGCCTGTATATTTTAGACGAGCCGGAAGCAGCCTTGTCACCGGCAACACAAATGGCAGTGCTTGTCAGATTAAAGGACTTGATTCAAAGCAACTCTCAATTCATCATTGCTACTCACTCACCCATACTCGCAGCTTATCCCGATGCATTGATTTATGAATTTGACGACAAAGGAATGCACTTGCAAAATTATTCTGAAACCCAGTTGTTCCAGTCATACCAGCAATTTTTTCAGAATCCAACGCGTGTGGTTAGCCGTTTACTACATTTATAAATGTGCCATTCAATGTTAAATTGAGTAGTTAATAAGCTCTTTTCTAATGCCGTGCCCTGCGTTTAAGCACACCACCGGCCGCTTCTTTAATGGTACTGGTAAACACAAAGGCTTTCTCGTCAATGTCATGCACCAGATTTCGCAGCCGGCGTACCTCTAAGCGGGTCACCACTGTGAATACAATGTCTACGGGCTGACTCACGTCAAAACTGTCTTTCAAAAATCCGCGCTCGCCTTTGTAAACGGTAATTCCCCTGCCTAATTCCATCACCAGGCGTTGCTTAATGATTTCACTCTGGCCCGAGATAATAGTTACGCCTGTATATTCTTCCAGACCCTCGATCACAAAACTGATGGTGCGCGATGCTGTGTAATACGTCAGGATGGAATATAAGGCTGTAGGTAATCCCAGCTTTATGGCGGCAACTAAAAAAATAATTACGTTAATACCTAAAATAATTTCGCTGATGGTAAAGCTGATTCGCTTGCCCGTGTACAGAGCAAGCACCTCAATGCCGTCAAGCGCGCACCCACCACGGATAGCCAGCCCTACCCCGATACCCATAAACACGCCACCGAAAATAGATACCAGCAGCTTATCGGTAGTGATTTGCGGATATGGAAGATACAGCAAACACAACCCTAATCCAATCACAGCCGCCAGGGTTTTAAAAGCAAAAGCCCGGTTTACCTGAAAGGCGCCCATAATGATAAAAGGTATATTAGCCAGTACTATTACATAAGCTATATTAAGATTATACAGTTCATGTATCAGCAGCGAAATACCTGTAACACCACCGTCAAAAAATTCATTGGGAACCAAAAAGCTTTTAAGGGCAAAGCCGCAAAACAAAATACCCACAACGGTATAAATTAAGTCGACCAGAAAATGTGGTAAAGCTAAATTCTTCATCAGGTGCCCAAACTTACTCAATTTTAGCTTTAACCCCGGCCAAATGCGCTTCTTTTTTTGCTTGCCGCAACCTGATAGCCGTTGAGGTAAAATAGTGATGACTTTCTAAAAATATTACCTGCAGGTGGTTCCAATCGGCTGCGTTGTCCACGATACCGTAGTTAATGAGTTCCTTGAAAAGCATTTCGCCCACTGTATAAAAATCATCGCGCCCCAGGTAATCCAAATCCGCATCCGCTAAAATTTCTTCCAAGAGATTGGTTGGTCTTTGCGGAATTTTAGTTGCCCTGATCATTCCGCATATACGCTCAATGTCTTCAGGGGCATACTCATACCCGGGCAATACTTCCCTCACTAACCGGCAAGATTCCTCTTCGTGGTTTTGAGCGCCTTTTAAAAAGCCGGCATCGTGGTAGCACGCTGCCGTGAGCAGTAACTTTCTTTCATAGTCCGATATCCCTTCTTGTTTTGCTATACTGTCAGCGGCGGCATACACATCTTTTACATGCGCAATACTATGGTAACACAGTTGTTCGGGCAACTCATTACTTAACTTATTTAAAATAAATTCACTGGCCTGCTCAAATTGCATAGTAATAACTAATGAATACAATAATAGCTTTTATTGAGATTTTAAAATCACCCCTATAATTAAAGTTTAGCTAATTCAGCTTTGCTTATCAGACAAGCACTTATATCAGCCAGCATTCTATACCTTTGGCTCTACATAACGCTTGCACAGCGCGGGGAGAAATTATATAACGCTCCCCTTTAGTTTCCTGAAAAGCTTAAGGGGCAACGGGGCTGTTTATCTAATATTTG
>CAXTCH010000252.1:0-5576 GCA_964241945.1 uncultured Mucilaginibacter sp. | reverse complement strand
CCCATATGGACCGCGGGCAGGATAAGCAGTATGCCGATATTCACAGCGGCATACGTAATACACTCACCATGCTGGCCCACAAGTTTAAAAAAGGAAATGTAAAGCTGATCGAAAACTTCAATACCGCCTTGCCGCAGGTATTAACCAATGTAGGCGAACTGAACCAGGTGTGGACCAACTTGATTGACAACGCCCTGGATGCTTTGGAAAATACACCTGCTGCTACGCTTGAAATACTCACCCGGCGCGACCACGAATTTGCGCAGGTATGTATCATCGACAATGGCCCCGGTATACCTGAAGAGCTGCATACCCGCGTATTTGAACCTTTTTTTACCACCAAAGAAATCGGTAAAGGCACCGGACTGGGCCTGGATGTGGTGCGGCGCATTGTGCAGCAGCACCGGGGTTCCATCAAGGTAACTTCACAGCCGGGGCACACGGAGTTTGAGGTGTGTTTCCCGATTAATGGATAATTTCTGCTACCTAATCTCTATTTTTGAATTATGAGCGAACCTCTGATTTTTGCCGTGGACGATGATCCGCAGGTGCTGCGTGCCCTGAGCCGCGATTTAAGGCAGCAATACCGGCAAAAATACCGGATACTCAGTACCACTTCTCCGCAGGAGGCGCTGGACAGCTTAACCGAACTGAAAAACAAAGGCGAGGTGGTGGCCCTGTTTATTTCGGACCAGCGCATGCCGGTAATGGAAGGCGTTGAATTTTTAAAGCGGGCGGCCGGCTATTTTCCGGATGCCAAAAAGGTATTGTTGACGGCTTACTCAGATACCGATGCGGCCATCAGGGCTATTAACGATATCCAACTGGATTATTATTTAATGAAACCCTGGAACCCACCTGAAGAAAAGCTGTACCCGGTAATTAATGATTTACTCGACGACTGGCAAAGCCATTACCAGCCTGAGTTTAAAGGTATCAAGGTGATTGGTTACCAGTTTTCGCCGGCTTCGCACGAAATCAAAGGCTTTTTGGCGGGTAACCTGGTGCCTTACAAATGGCTGGATGTGGAAACCGACCGTGAGGCCAAGCACATGGTGGAGATTAACCAACTCAACTTAAAAGATACCCCGGTAGTAATATTTGAAGATGGCGAAAAGGTGTGCAACCCCAGCATCCGCACTATTGCTACCCATATCGGCCTCACGCCCGAAGTGAAAAATGAGGTGTATGACGTGGTTATTATCGGCGCTGGTCCGGCTGGGTTATCGGCTGCCGTATATGGCGGCTCGGAAGGATTGAAAACTTTGCTGATAGAGCGCCGCGCACCGGGCGGCCAAGCCGGTACCAGTTCGCGCATTGAAAATTATCTGGGTTTTCCCTCAGGTTTGAGCGGCGCTGATCTAACGCGCCGTGCGGTTTCACAGGCCGCCCGCTTTGGTACGGAGTTGTTAAGTCCGCAATCAGTTAAAGATATTCGCCTGGAAAACGGTTATAAAATGCTGGTAATGGAAGATGACACGGTAATTACCACCCGTAGCGTAGTCATCACCACCGGGGTGGATTACCGCAAGTTGGAGGTAAAAGGCGTGGAGCAGTTTACCGGTGCCGGTATTTATTATGGCGCTGCTACTACCGAGGCCACGGCTTGTTCCGATAAAGAGGTGTACATCATAGGCGGGGGTAATTCGGCCGGGCAGGGCGCTATGTACTTGTCTAAATTTGCCAGCAAGGTGTATATCATCATCCGCCGCAGCAGTTTGGCCGAAAGTATGTCGGCCTATTTGATTGACCAGATCAGCAAGGTGCACAATATTGAACTGTTGCCCGAAACCGAAATTGTAGAAGCCTTAGGTGATATGCACCTGGAGCAGTTAACCCTGAAAGACAACCATGCGCAGGAAAACCGTACGGTAAAAGCTGATGCGCTGTATATTTTTATCGGCGCCAAACCTTATACGGAATGGATTAAGCTGGACATTATTAAAAATGATAAAGGCTTTATTGAAACAGGGCGCAATATGCAGGGCTATGCCAGCTTTACGCAGATATGGAAGCAAAAGCGCGAGCCCTACCTGCTGGAAACCAGCTGCGCCGGTATTTTCGCCGCCGGCGATGTACGGGCTGGTGCCATGAACCGGGTTGCCTCGGCCGTGGGCGAAGGATCCATGTGTATTAATTTTATTCACAAATATTTAGCGGAGGTATAACATGCCTGAAATTTGTCAACACTTACAAGATATTAAAGAACTGAAGCTGCCGGAGGACTTGGTATGCGAAGAATGTATTAGAAACGGCGGACAGTGGGTGCACCTGCGTACCTGCCAAACCTGCGGCGTTACCCTGTGCTGCGACTCGTCGCCGCACAAGCATATGACCAAGCATTACCATCGTACCGACCACCCGGTAGTCATCTCCGCCGAGCCCGGCGAACGCTGGTTGTGGTGCTACGTGGATGAGCAAATGGTAGAGTATTGATGTATTCGAACTGAAAAGTCATTGCGAAGTACGAAGCCATCCTCGTAGACCTACTTCTTCATAATGCTAACGACGAGATTGCTTCATTCCTCGCAATGACATAATAGGTTATAATACTCTATAACTTATGTAAATTTTATTGATTTACTCTATTGAAAGCCTAATACCGGATGCGGCTGATATACTTCTTCCAATTGCTTAATGTCCTCATCGGATAATTTTACTTCCAGAGCGGCTACGGCATCTTCCAGGTGGCCGGGTTTGCTGGCGCCGATGATAGGGGCAGTCACATAAGGCTTGCTTAGCATCCAGGCCAAGGCGATTTGTGCATCGGGCAGGCCGTGCTTTTCGGCTATTTCGCTTACGCGCTTTACCACCTCAAAATCGCTGTTCTGCCCGTACAGGCTTTTGCCGAAGGCATCGGTTTTGGCGCGGTCGGTTTCATTGCGCTCTTTGCTGCGCTTGCCGGTCAGCAGTCCGCGGGCCAGCGGCGACCAAGGAATGACGGCAATCTTCTGATCCTGGCATAGCGGAATCATTTCCCGTTCCTCCTCGCGGTATACCAAATTGTAATGCGGCTGCATGGATACAAAGCGGGTCCAGCCATGCAGATCAGCCAGGTACAGGGCCTGCGCAAACTGCCAGCTGTACATGGACGAAGCGCCGATGTAACGCGCCTTGCCGGCTTTCACTACATCGTGCAGCGCTTCCAAGGTTTCTTCAATCGGGGTGTCGTAATCCCAGCGGTGTATCTGGTATAAATCTACGTAGTCGGTACCGAGGCGCTGCAGGCTGGCGTCAATAGCGCTCATAATGTGCTTGCGCGATAAGCCTTTATCGTTCGGACCGGGACCCATCGGGTTATATACCTTGGTGGCCAATACTACATCGTCGCGTTTGGAAAAATCTTTCAGGGCACGGCCTACTACCTCCTCGCTGGCGCCGGCGGTGTACACATCAGCGGTATCGAAAAAATTTATACCGAGTTCGAGCGCCTTTTTAATAAAGGGACGGCTCTGCTCCTCGTTCAGGGCCCAGGGCCAGCGCTCGGTAGGAGTGCCATAGGTCATGGTGCCGAGGCATATTTTAGATACCGTCATGCCGGTATTGCCAAATCTTGTATATTCCATTGAGTGGTGTTTTCTTGAAAACTACAAAGCTGGTTTCAATAGGTTTTCGGTAATGGGGCAATACTTCAATCTTACAATGAAAGGGCAGTGCCTTTCATCAAAACCCGCTATCATCCAAAGCAAATGTATTCTTGTGAGTTTTCCATCTACCCTTGGTAAAATCAGGAAACTCAAGCGTTTTATTGCCTTCTTTGATGGATTGGGTGGAAAGCGGGGCAATCACACTCATGGTTACCGAGTCATATACGTCAATAGGGGTTTGCCGTTGCTGCTTCACCGCCTGAACAAAAGCGTTAAACACAAACCAGTCCATACCGCCATGACCGGCGCCTTCGGCCAGTTGTTCATATTTTTTCCATAGCGGATGGTCGTATTTGGCAAACCACTCTTTGGCCGGCTCCCAGGCATCCTCTTTTTTAGATTGATGTTCAATGTACACCGACTGGTTTACATCCATCCAGATACCCTTGGTACCCTGCACCCTGAAACCCAGCGAATAAGGGCGCGGCAGGTGCGTGTCATGACTTAACAAAATGGTTTCGCCGTTGGCGCAGTTGATCATTGTGGTGGTTACATCACCGTTTTTATAATTAATTTTGGCGTTGGGGCTATCCGGCGCCTGCTCTTTTACATACGCTGCCAACCCGCGGGCTTTGGAACTGAACGAAACCAGGCTGGTAAAGCGGTTGCCATGGTTGATGTCGATATAATGCATCAGCGGGCCTGCGCCGTGGGTAGGGTACAGGTCGCCGTCGCGGTCAATGTTGAACTGGGTGCGCCACTGGGCCTCGCTCAGGGCATTGGGGCCGAACTCTACGCCGCCGCCGTATACCTGCTTGCCATTATTAAATAATACATCGCGCAGATTGTGCTGGTAGCCGCCTTCGAGGTGAATGAGTTCGCCGAACAGGCCCTGCCTTGCCATGTTTAACGCCGCCATCACATCGCGGCGATAGCACACGTTTTCCAGTGTCATATACGGTTTGCCGGTTTGCTCCGAGGTTTTTACCAGGTTCCAGTGCTCCTCAACGGTTAAACCAGCGATGACCTCGCAGCCTACATATTTGCCGGCCTTCATGGCATCTATAGCCTGCGGGTAATGGAACTGCCAGGGCGTGGCAATGATGACGGCATCAATATCCTTACGGTCGAGCAGTTTTTTGTAAGCGTCCAGGCCGCCGGTATATTCGGCAGCGGCGGGGCGGTTATGCCTGGCCAGAAAATCGTGGCATTGTTTGAGCGAGCGTTCCTGAATATCGCAAATGGCTACAATTTCTACATCATCGCGCAGGCTGCCCTCGCTGATATGGTTCATGCCGCGTTCGCCAACGCCAATATAACCGAGGCGGACTTTGTCTTTGGCCGAAGCCAGTAAATCAGTAGTGGGCAGCAAGGCCAAACCGGCCGCCGCTAAGGTGCTGTTTTTTACAAATTCTCTTCTGTGCATGATACATAAAATGGTAATAGGATGTAACTGCAATATAGAGAATTGGTGTAAACTGCACGAAATCTATTAATTCGATTGTACTAACTTTGAGTAAGGAACATTATATTGATACCCATTGCTGATTTATGGATGACGCTGAAAAGTTAAACCGTATTGTTGAAGCCCGCCTGAAGCTGAAAACCCGCTTTGAAGATAAGATGCGGCAAACGCCATCGGTAGCGGACGATCGGCCCAAGGGCTCGGGCCCCATTAACCGGCATGGGATGCCCGCTATCCCGATAGGGCAAACGGCAACCAGCAAATGGCCGGTGCTGGATTTGGGCTATCATCCCCGGATAACGCCCGAACGCTGGCGGCTGACTATTGACGGTGCAGTGGACAACCCCGTACGCCTTACCTGGAAACAGTTTATGGACCTGCCGCAAACCAAAGATGCGTCCGACTTTCATTGCGTAACCACCTGGTCGAAACTGAACATGCACTGGAAAGGCGTAAGCATGCTGGATTTAGCGGCGCTGGTGCACCCCAGGGAAACGGCTACACATTTGTTGTGCTATGGCTAT
>CAXTCH010000251.1:0-5582 GCA_964241945.1 uncultured Mucilaginibacter sp. | reverse complement strand
TTATTTGGATATTCCATGTAAAAGTTACAAAGGGTCAAAGTTTTTTGGGATAAATGTTCTAAAATCATTTCTTCAAGTGGAACTTGGAACCGATGTACTTCTAGTGAAGATGGTGCTTTTGGATCAATGGTGCATTTGAGAATGCCTTCTTTACCATGCGGGGATCAGCAGTCATCATACCGTTCACATCAGTCCATATCTGTATTTCAGAGGCGTTAAGCGCAGCCCCAAACAGTGCGGCCGTGTAATCGCTCCCTCCGCGACCCAAAGTGGTTACCTGTCCGGCATCATTACTGCCAATAAAGCCGGTTACCATCAGCAGCTTATTAGGGTGTAAGGCGTAATAGTTTTTAATCAGCAGGTCGGTCAGCTCGGTGTTCACCCGTGCCTGCCCGAAGGCGCTGTCAGTTTTTACCAGCTCGGCGGCGTCTACATACACCACTTCATCAAAATATTGCCCCGCTATTTTGGCCAGCATAAAAGCCGAACAACGCTCGCCGAAACTTACTATCAAATCCCGGATTTTAGGCGTGAGCTCTTTAAGGGCATATACTGCCTGAAGCAAATCCTCCAGTTCGTTGAAATAAAGTTTTAAACGGGTAAATACCGGGTTTTGCTGCTGTACAGGCAGCAAGGCTTTCACCACATCAAAATGGCGGTTTTGTAAACCTGTTAAGTGCTCTGTAATTTCATGTCCGGCAGCAGCCTGCCCGGCCATATGCAGCAAAAGGTTGGTTACTCCGCTCATGGCCGATACCACCACAACCGGTAACTCCGGCTGCTGCTGTTTCAGAATATCAACTACTGCAGCAATGCTTTCTATGCTGCCTACTGAAGTACCCCCGAATTTTAAAACTTTCATATACACTAATTAAAACAAAAGCGCCTTCCCCGTTAGCTGGAGGAAGGCGCTTTGTGTAGTTTTATGTTTGCTTACACCATAAGCCTATCTTCCTCCGGGTATGGGTCCGGTGGTAATAATAGAGGTAATAATGGTGCTGTTAATTAAAATCATTTTTTAATTGCCTGTGGCAACGATGGTAAAGTAAAGTTATATTTTTTTAAAATGCAATATTTTTATGTTATTAATTATAAGTGTTAATGCAATTTAATAATCACCATACACTTTCGATCGCTTATAGTCATCGTGCAGCAGGCTGTAATCAAACTGCGGCTTAACATTGTACATCAGTTGCACCAGTCCGCTGGAATAAGTTTTGGTATCGGTATGCAATAACTCTACCCGTTGGCTCAGCTGCTGAAACAAAGGTTTGCCCCCGCCCAGGATTACCGGATGCACTGATAAGATGTAGTGACTGATAAGCCCTGCCTCAATAAAGCTGTTTACCAAATTGGCCCCGCCAAACAGCCAGATATCTTTACCTTCCTGATTAATCAGTTCTTTTACCGTTTGCTCAAAGTTGGCTTTTGATACCACTTCTATTTCTTCATGCCGTACCTCGGGCAAAGTATCTGAAAACACATACTTTTTAAATTCCGGAAAAGGATTATCGTCTGCGCTGATCAGCAGTTCATAGCTTTTACGTCCTAAAAAAATAGTATCTACGGTACTTAAAAACCCGGTGATTCCGTAATCATCATCGGTAAAGCACCATTCATAACCGCCGTCGGGTCCTTCAATATATCCATCCAGGCTTACCGCCAGATTTAAAACTATTTTGCGCATGGGTATCAAATTTCAGATTTATTCATTTCCTGCCATTGCTGAGCGAAGGATTTCTCGGCCACCGTTGGCATTTCGCGGTGACGGCCCCAAGTTTTTTTAAAGAAAAGGCGCATAAAAAAGTTTTTGGTTCCGCCGCCAAAAAAATCAATCAGCTTACGGCTTAACATGGCTTTACGCCAGTAGCTCCAGCCCCATTTTTCTTTGTTGCTCACCATGTGCTGCTTTACACTATCGCGGCGGTTAAGCAGCAGCATTTTATGTATATCAATTTTTACCGGGCACACCTCGGTACATTTGCCGCACAGGCTGGAGGCATAGCTTAAATGCTTAAACTCTTCCATTCCCCGCATATGCGGCGTAATTACAGAACCGATAGGGCCTGAGTAGGTAGTTTCATAGGTATGCCCGCCAATATTTTGATACACCGGACAAGCATTTAAGCAGGCGCCGCAACGAATGCAATATAGCCCCTGCCGCTGCTCTTTTTGCGCCAGCAGGTTGGTACGCCCGTTATCTACTAAAACCACATACATCTCATCGGGTCCGTCCGTTTCGTTGGGCTGCCGTGGTCCGCTCAGGATGGTGTTATATACCGTTAAATTCTGCCCGGTACCATGGGTAGAGAGCATCGGCCAAAACAAATCCAAATCGGCGATAGAAGGAATCATTTTTTCGATACCAACTACTGCAATATGAATTTTAGGGAATGTGGTAGTGAGCCGCGAATTACCTTCGTTTTCACTTACGGCAATACTGCCGGTATCAGCAATAAGAAAGTTGGCGCCGGTAATCCCGATGTCAGCCTGCAGATACTTTTCGCGCAATATTTCGCGCGCTTTTAAGGTTAGCTGCTCAGGTGTAGCATCTATGGGTGTGCCAAAGCGTTCATGAAACAGTTTGGCAATTTCTTCTTTAGACAGGTGCATGGCCGGCGTAACAATATGGTAAGGCTTTTGCCCCAGCAGCTGCACAATATATTCGCCCAAATCGCTTTCCAGCGACTCGATACCATGAGATTCAAGAAACTCGTTGAGATGCAGCTCCTCGGTAGCCATGGTTTTTGACTTGATCACCTTTTTAGCACCGGCACGCTCTATAATGCTTAGTATCTCGCGGTTGGCTTCTTCGGCATCGTTGGCCCAGATTACCTTGCCGCCGCGGCGCTGAAAGTTGGCTTCGAAATCGAGCAGATAGCGGTCCAGGTTTTCCATTACCCGCCATTTAATCACATGCCCCTTCCGCTTGGCAGTTTCCAGATTGATTAACCGCCCCAAACCATGCTCAACCGCTGTATCATACCGGCCGATATTAAAATTAATAACCCGGCGATGGTCCAGGTCGAAGGCCTTTTCTTCTGATGCTGCTAAAAACTCTTGCTCAGTGGCTGACATGATGATAATTTAAGAAACCATTAAAGATAGGAAAAAGAATACCATTTAATACCAAAAGAACTATCGCTGCTACCTGCTTATGGGGTAACAAGGATAGTTCTTGCTTATATCAACGGCAGAAATTATTAATTGGTGCCTGAGCCCTGCACTTTACCGTCAACTACCGGGCGCTGGGCGCGGTTGGCCAAATCCCAGCCAGTATAAAACACCAGTTGTGCGCGTTTGGCCAGCAGCGGAAAATTAATTTTACTTACTTCATCACCCGGCTGGTGGTAATCTTTATGCACACCGTTGAAATAGAAAATAATCGGCACGCCATGCTTGGCAAAGTTATAATGATCAGACCGGTAATAAAACTGGTTCGGATCATTCGGGTCATCATATTTATAATCCAAATCCAGGTGGGTATATTTGGTATTGGCTTCTTCATTAATTTTGTGCAAATCGCTGCTCAGCATAGAGGAACCAATTACATACACATTGTTAGCAGAATCCGGCTTGCCCTGAAAATCAAACCCGATGCGGCCGATCATATCAATATTCAAATCGGTTATGGTATTGGCCAGCGGGAATACCGGATGATCGGTATAATATTCCGAGCCCAGCAGGCCTTTCTCTTCGCCTACATTGCCCAGAAACAAAACGCTGCGGCGCGGGCCATGACCCTGCTTTTTAGCTTCGCTGAAGGCCCGTGCAATTTCCAGGATGCCGGTAGTTCCTGAACCGTCATCATCTGCACCGTTATTCACCTTATCAGGGCCACTCATAGTTAAGCCAATATGGTCATAGTGGGCAGAAAATACCAGTACTTCGTCTTTCAGTTTAGGGTCAGAACCCGGCATGAAGCCCAGCACATCTACCGCGTTAACATCTTTTACCAGGGAGCCAAAAGTAGCCGACACATCAGCTTTTATGGTTTGCACCGCCACCCCGGCATTGCTTGCTTCTTTTAACTGAGCAAAAGTTTTGCCGCTGTTTTTCAGCAATTGATCAGCCATTTCGGGCGTAATGCTGATGGTTACCGACTGGTTTCGCTGACCTGCATCTTCTTTTTTGATGGTTAAGCGGCCTGCACCGATAGCGCCGCCCATACGCTGCAATAAAGCAGCTACATTAGGGCTGGCACCAATAATAAGCGACGGCTTTTTTTCTATAATGCTTTGCAGCAATTGGGCACGTGCAGCGCGGGCCTGCCTTGCCGACGGCGCAGTAGCGCCGGCTGCCAGCGGACGGTCGCTGTTAATCAGTAATACTACTTTACCGGCAATATCTGCCTTAGCCAGTTCATCGGCCGAACCATAACCAATAAATACCACTTCACCGGCATTCACATTACGCTCATCGGATGAACCGTTGGCATAAAAGTCCTTACCATACGTATAAGGTGTACCGTTGATGGTAAATGCACTTACTTTAAAGCTGGTTTCGGTAAGCGGAACGTTTAAAAAGTAAGAGCCGTTTACCGGCGGCGTCAAGCCCAACCGTTTAAATTCATCGGCAATATAATGTGCGGCTTTATCAGCGCCGGGTTTGCCGGTCTCGCGGCCTTCAAAGGCATCAGAAGCCAGGATGCTCAGGTGTTTGCGGGCATCATCGGCTGTAATGTATTTGGCATATTTTGAAGCTGCATTCTGCTGCGCATTAACGCTTAAGGCAGCAGCCATCAACACCAAACCAGGGGTGATTTTTTTCATATCCGGAAAGATTAAAAACAAATGAATATCTGCTAATATGGCGTTTTAACCCGATTTATTTAACAAGAAATTTTATTTACCCGGCCGGCATGGCGGCCGCCTTCAAATTCGGTAGTCAAAAACAGGTCGATGATTAATTTGGCGTCCTCCAGCGAAATAAAACGCTCGGGAAGGCACACCACATTGGCATTGTTGTGCTTGCGGGCCAAGCTGGCCAGCTCAGGCTGCCAGCAAATGGCGGCCCGTATGCCCTGGTGCTTATTAGCAGTAATAGCTACGCCGTTGGCACTGCCACATACCAGGATGCCAAAATCAAACTCACCGCTTTCTACTGCCGAAGCCACCGGATGAGCGAAATCAGGATAATCGGTCGATTTGGCGGAGTAAGTGCCGAAATCTTTTAGTTCGGTAGCTGCCAGATACGTAATCAGTGCCTGCTTATAGGCAAACCCGGCATGATCTGACCCAATGGCGATTTTTAGTTTTTCATCCATAATGAAATGATTAAGCTTTCCATCCTTCACCCATAACCGGCATGGTGATAAGTGAAGAATAAAAAGTATAATGCCTATTTGGCGTTCATTAAATCATCGTGCTTTTGCAGCTTGCGTTTTTCAACCAGGGCAGCTACCGTAATACTCACTTCAAAAAGAATATACAGCGGTATAGCTACCACCGTCATGGTCATCATGTCGGGAGTTGGAGTCACTACTGCAGCAACAATCAGAATAATTACAATAGCGTACCGGCGGCTCTGGCGCATCAGTTTAGGGGTGAGTATGCCAAAATTAGCCAGAATATAAACCAGAA
>CAXTCH010000250.1:0-5632 GCA_964241945.1 uncultured Mucilaginibacter sp. | reverse complement strand
ATCCGGATTTAACCGGCGATTGTACCTCTTTTATTTTTTTTGCTTGTTCCACCAACGTTGGGTCTTTCTTTACATCTATTTCGTCATTCATATTAAATACTATTAAGTGATATATTCCCGAACGGGAGGTTTTTATACAACAAACCCCGGCTAATTCAATTAACCAGGGCATGTTGCTATAACAAATATAGCGTTTCAGTAACGCTTTAAGGTTAAGCTACCTTTAACTTTTTTAAATCTGATTTATCAAATTTCTCCCGTGCGTAGTCGAGGGTAATGGTGAACCGTTTAACATCACGTTTGGAAGGGAATTCAAACATGGCATCAATCATAATAGCTTCACAGATGGAACGCAGACCACGTGCACCCAATTTAAATTCCATGGCTTTATCTACAATAAAATCCAGTACGTCGTCTTCAAAATCCAGTTTTACGCCTTCGTAATCAAACAGTTTTTTATACTGTTTCAACAAAGAATTTTTAGGCTCGGTAAGGATATTATGCAGCGCTTCACGGTCGAGCGGATTTAAGTATGTTAACACAGGTAGGCGGCCAATCAGCTCGGGAATCAAGCCGAAAGATTTTAAATCCTGCGGTGTGATGTATTTATAAAGATTTTTTAAATCAACTTCGTGATCATCGCGGTTAAACTTATAACCTACAGTTTGCGTACGCAAACGGCTGGCAATTTTCTTTTCAATGCCATCAAATGCGCCACCGCAAATAAACAGGATGTTACTGGTATTCACACTAATCATTTTCTGATCAGGGTGCTTACGTCCGCCCTGAGGTGGTACGTTTACCATCGTGCCTTCTAAAATTTTTAACAGTGCCTGCTGTACCCCTTCACCCGATACGTCGCGGGTAATGGAGGCGTTGTCGCTTTTGCGGGCAATTTTATCTACCTCATCAATATACACAATGCCTTTTTCCGCAGCAGCCACATCGTAATCGGCAGCCTGCAATAAGCGGGTAAGAATGCTTTCCACGTCTTCGCCTACGTAGCCTGCCTCGGTAAGTACCGTGGCATCTGAAATACAGAAAGGTACATTCAGTATTTTAGCGATAGTTTTAGCCAGCAAAGTTTTACCGGTACCGGTTTCACCCACCATGATGATGTTCGATTTTTCAATCTCAATTTCATCCTTCTCAACACGCTGATTTAAACGCTTGTAGTGATTGTACACGGCAACAGCCAGAATCTTTTTTGCATCATCCTGCCCTATTACATACTGGTCAAGGTGACTTTTAATTTCAGCCGGTTTTAAAACGGTAGGCGCCAGCGGAGAGGTTTTTACCTTGCGAACTTTAAGTTCTTCAGCTAAAATCTCGTTGGCCTGGTTAACACACTTATCGCATATATGCGCATCAAGCCCCGCTATCAGCATCAGGGAGTCCTGCTTACCAGCACCGCAAAATGAGCACCTGATCTCCTTGCTGTTCTTGTTCATCGCTAATTGTGATTTGTGATAATCAAATATATCTATATCAAGTAGCAATAACAAGCGCAAACCGCACTTGTTATTACCATCTTGTAATTTAATACGTTTTATTTTTCGCTGCTGTTACGCAACACTTCGTCTACCATACCAAAATCTTTTGCTTCTTCAGCAATCATCCAGTGGTCACGGTCCGAAGCTTCCCATACTTTTTCGTAAGGGGTACCGCTGTGCTTAGAGATAATTTCGTATAACTCTTTTTTCAGCTTCTGTATTTCACGGGCAGTTATTTCAATATCCGATGCCTGACCCTGCGCGCCGCCCAGCGGTTGGTGAATCATCACCCGCGAGTGCGGTAACGCTGCACGCTTACCGTCGGCGCCGGCGCAAAGCAATACAGCCGCCATTGAAGCTGCCATCCCTGTGCAAATAGTGGCCACATCATTAGATACGAATTGCATGGTATCATAGATTCCTAAACCTGCATAAACTGACCCGCCCGGTGAATTAATATAAATTTGGATGTCCCGCTTGGCATCAGCCGATTGCAGGAACAGCAATTGGGCCTGAATGATGTTGGCAATATTTTCATAGATGGCATCACCCAAAAAGATGATACGATCCATCATCAAGCGCGAGAAAACGTCCATTTGTGCCACATTCAGCTGGCGTTCCTCGATAATGTAAGGGGTCATACCCACCGGATAAGCAATACCCTGCGGCATCATTTTATGTTCAACGCTCGATATAAACTTGTCTACATGCAAGCTGTTGATGCGGTGATGCTTTACCGCATATTTTCTGAACTCATTTTTATCGATATTATTCATAGTAATTTATTATGTGCTTTTGTAAATTTTTTACCCCCGGCAAGGGATACAAGTGGTTTTATCTTGACGGACAATAATAGGAAAGAAGCTATACAATGCTGTCTTTAGAACAAAACTTTTTATTGTAAGTTTCAACAGATAAAACAAAAGCAACCCCACGAAGAGTTGCTTTTACTTAAATATGATACTTGCGCATAAAGCGCTTTTGTTATTCGCCCAATTTGCTGAAATCGCTTTGGCCGATTTCCTGTTGGTTTAAGGTAATTACACCTTTCAGGTAATCAAATACCTTCTGTGCTTTTACTTCTTCAAATATACGGTTTGCATTTTCCTGATTCTGTAAAAATTGTACCGTATACTGACCCAACTGCTCTTCGCTTAACGCTTGCTGACTGTACATACGGAACTGCTGATCTAAACGCAGTTTGGCTGCCTGGAACACATCTTCGTACTTTACCTCAATCTCCTGATCTTTAATGATTTTGTTTACAATTAAAGTCCATTTCAGATTTTTGGCAAAATCATCATAACCGCCTGTCAGTTCCTCGTCGCTCAGTTTTTCATTAGTCGCTTTTAACCAGCGCTTCAGAAATTCATCGGGCAAGGCAAATTTAATTTTTTCAATTGCCAGGTTATAGATGTCATTTTGCAGTTTGCGTTCGGCATCCTGGGCCATCATGGCTTCCAGTTCTTCAGTGATGCGGGCCCTGAACTCTTCTTCAGTAGTTATCGCACCTTCACCAAATAATTTATCAAAGAACTCCTGATTCAGATCACTTTCCTCTAAACGGTTGATGTTTTTAACACTCAATTTGAAGTTTGACTTCAAATCGGCCGCTGCATCTTCTTCTATTTTCAAAATAGCAGCTATGCGGGCCGCATCATTGTTATAGGCTTTCTGTAAATCAACTGTTACCTCGTCACCTTTTTTCAAACCAATCAGTTGAGCTTTGATGGCTTCATCCTGAACTTGGTCTAAACGTACTGACGTAGTATTACTGATACCACCTTCAAAAACAGAACCATCAGGCGAAAGCTGAGTTAACTCTGCATAAAGCACGTCATCATCTGCCGATACGTCAGGATTTGTCATCTTTCCATAGCTGCGGCGAATATTTTTGATGCGTGATGACAGCGTTTCGTCGTCAACTTTAATGACATATTGAGTTAGCTGATCAGCGCCTGACAGATCAACTGTAAATTCAGGAGCCAGACCCACTTCGTACTTAAACTCAAAGTTGTCGGCAAAATCCCAGTTATAAGCTTTTTCATCATCTACATCAGGCAGAGGCTGACCTAATACTTCGATTTGATTTTCAGTAAGGTAATTGTTCAGCGTATCCTGAAGCAGGTGGTTAATTTCGTCTACCAAAATGCTCTTGCCATACATTTTTTTAATATGACCGGCCGGCACCATACCCGGACGGAAACCGGGAAGCTTGGCTTTCTTAGCTTGCTCCTTAATGGCTTTGTCTACACGTGGCTGATAGTCTTCAGGGTTAATATTTACGGTGATAACTGCGTTTAGATTGTCTTTTTTTTCCTGTGAGATGTTCATCTTATTACCGGATTTTGTTGCTCTTTATAGTTGTGCAGGCGTCCTTATTCGCGGCCGCCTTCAGGGCCGCAAAGGTATGAAAAAAATTCTATCTTTATAAAACTCTAAACCGGTCTTTATCAACAATAGCTGCCAGCGCTAAAAAGATAATGGTGCGGCAATTACAATAGCTTGTCGGGCGTGATCGGCAGCGCTCGTACCCGCTTGCCGGTAGCATGATAAACGGCGTTGGCCACCGCTGCCGAGAAACCGATCAATGCAATCTCTCCCAAACCTTTAGCGCCCATCGGGTCAAGATGAGGGTCGGCTTCATTAATGAAATGTACATCTATATCCGGTATGTCGGCATTTACAGGTACATGATATTCGGCCAGATTCTTATTTACCGGCCGGCCATAACGGTGGTCGATTATACTGTCCTCCATTAGCGCTACCCCAATTCCCCATACTACCGAACCCAGCACCTGGCTGCGGGCGGTTTTCATATTCATAATCCGGCCGGCATCCACAACCGATACCACACGTTTCACCTTAACCTCTCCGGTTAATGCGTGTACGTGTACTTCGACAAAATTAGCGCAAAAGGATTTGCCCGAATAATGCTTTGTTTCCGGCCCCGGCTCTGATTGACTGGTCGCTTTTAATTCAGGTATACCTTGCCTGTGCAACAATTCGGTATAGCTTTTCAGATTGAGATTACCGGTAGGCATCTGCAAATCGGTAAACTTCTTTTTAAGCGCTACGGCGGCATCATGTACAGCTGAGCCGGTGGAGGCTGTGGTATGCGAACCGAACTGCGGAGGCGCCATAGGATAGGCGGCATTACCCCAAGAAATGGCCACCTGATGTGCCTCCAGGCCCAGTGCCTCAGCGGCGATCTGGGTAAGTATAGTGGCCGAACCCGGTCCGGTATCTGCTACCGAACTTTGGATTAGTACGGTGCCATCAGCCGTAATTTTGATAGCTGCTGCTGCCGGTGCACGCTCGGCTTTATATATGCCAGCACTCATCCCCCAGCCTATCCATATATCTCCCTGACGCATGGAGCGCGGCTGTGGGTTACGTTTGCTCCAGCCAAAACGCCCGGCGCCTATACGATAGCATTCTTTAAGGTGATTACTGGACCAGGGCAGATGGGTACGCTGGTCCGTTTCCACAAAATTTTTCAACCGTATATCAAGCGGATCCATCTGTAGCGCATACGCCAGTTCATCAATGGCAGACTCCATCGGAAAAGAGCCGCTTGTTTCGCCCGGCCCGCGTGCCGGGCAGGGTGTGCTCATGTCCAGGGAAACCAGTTTATAAGTAGTTCTTACGTTTGCACATGTATACATTGACTTGGTGGGATCAAGTATCCGTTCCATAAACTGCTCGTACTGTGAGGTGGTGCCCCAAGCCTCGTGTTCAATAGCAGTTAAGCTGCCGTCCGCATCGGCGCCAATGCGATAATTTTGCACTGATTCCGGCCGGTAGCCTACCATATTAAATACCTGCTCGCGGTCCGCAACCACTTTTACAGGGCGGCCTGTTTTTTTTGCACCCAGTACTGCTGCCATTTCGTGCGGCCACACACGCGACGAGCTACCGAAGGCTCCGCCCACATATTCAGCATACACCTGTATATCTTCCGGGTTTAACTTAAAGAACTGGGCGTATTGTTGCTGGGTAGTTTTAACGCTTTGCGTTTTATTGTAGATGATCAACTTTTCGTCGTTCACCCAGCAGGCGGTAGCGGCATGAGGTTCCATAGGGTTATGCACCTGACGGGGCGTATGATATTCCGCTTCCATTTTTACCGGTGATTT
>CAXTCH010000249.1:0-5667 GCA_964241945.1 uncultured Mucilaginibacter sp. | reverse complement strand
ATACTTCTTTTTCTACATCGCGGCTCAGCAGCGAATACTCGCTTTGTACAGCACTACCTCCGTACTGCCGGCATTATCCGTAAGCTTTTCGCGCTTTTTAGTCCCCGGTATAGGAATGATGTTATCCCCCTGCGCCAGCACCCATGCCAGGGCCAGCTGTGCCGCACTGCATCCTTTTTGGTTTGCCAGCTGTGCAAAGCCATTGGCCAGCTGCGTATTGTTTTCACTATGTGCCGCCTGGTAACGGGGCAGGTTTTTCCTGAAATCATTATCAGGAATATCTTTTAAACTGAGCGTATTAGTCATAAGCCCGCGCGCCAGCGGACTGAAGGGTACGAACGTAATATTCAATTCTTTGCAGGCAGGCAATACTTCTTTTTCTACATCGCGGCTCAGCAGCGAATACTCGCTTTGTACAGCACTGACAGGGTGCTCAGCATGCGCTTTCCTGATAGAATTGGCTGATGCTTCCGACAAGCCGATATACTTTACTTTCCCCTGCTTCACCAGTTCGCCCATGGCGCCGACCATTTCTTCAACCGGTATGTTGGGGTCAATACGGTGCGCATAGTACAAATCAATAACCTCTGTTTTTAAACGCCTTAAACTGGCCTCTACGGCCGTTTTCATGTAAGCCGGAGAACCGTCAAAGTAACTGCCTTTGCCATCTTCCGTGGCCCTGAAGCCGAACTTGGTGGCAATAAATATTTTATCACGATTGGGCACCAGCACTTTTGAAATCAGCTCCTCATTTTTACCGTTTCCATAAAAATCGGCAGTATCCCACAAGTTAATGCCTAAATCAAGCGCCAGGTGCAGTGTTTTCACTGACTCGGCATCGTTCGGGGTGCCATAGGCATGACTCATACTCATGCATCCCAGCCCGATAGCCGACAAACTTATACTGGTATCTGCAAAATGCCTGTAATCCATATTTCGTAGTAATTAATTTATCATTCGGTTTACGGCTAATAAAGTGCGGCACTGCTAAATAGTTTTAAATATTTAATTGGATGACAGCGAAGTGAATGATAAAATCGGTATCAGCACTGGCCTCACCGATAAAGGAAATAACCTATGGTTAACACTTGCTTTCAACACAAACTTTTTACTTAACTACTTTAGCCTAAACCTTATCTTGCAGCGTCAATCACCTTTTTGCGTATGAAGATAAAGCATTGCATCACTTTGCTCATTGTTGCCTGCTATTTAACAACCGTACAGGCACAAACCATTCCCAACCCCAAACAACATTTCGGTTTTAACATAGGCGACGATTACCGCCTTGCCAATTACACTCAAACCGAAGCCTATTTCAAAAAGTTAGCGGCCAGTTCGCGCACTAAATACGTTGACATCGGCTTAACGGAAGAAGGCCGGCACCAGTTTATGCTAATTGTTTCCTCGCCTCAAAATATAAAGCTGCTGGATAAGTATAAACACATTTCGCAGCAACTGGCCCGTGCCGAAGGGCTTACCGACGCCCAAGCCCGCCTATTGGCTGCTCAGGGCAAAGCTGTAATTTGGATTGACGGCGGCCTGCATGCCAGCGAAACGGTAGGCATTCATCAATTGATAGAAATGGCCTATCAACTGGTTACCCGTAATGATGCTGAAGTAAAGCACCTGCTGGAAAACACCATTATCCTGATGGTGCATGCCAACCCCGACGGGCAGGAACTGGTTTCTAACTGGTATATGCAGGAAAAAGACCCGGCCAAACGCAACATGAATGTGCCCCGTTTGTGGGCTAAATACATAGGGCATGATAACAACCGCGATTTCTTTATGATGAACATGAAGGAAACGCAGAATATTGCCCGCCAACTATATGTAGAATGGATGCCGCAAATTGTTTACAATCATCATCAGGCCGGCCCTGCCGGTTCGGTAGTAGCCGGCCCGCCTTACCGCGACCCGTTTAATTACAATTACGACCCGTTACTGGTAACCAGTATTGATGCCGTAGGAGCGGCCATGAACTCGCGCCTTAATGCCGAAAACAAGCCAGGTTATACCGAACGTTCGGGTACCAGTTTTTCCACTTGGTGGAATGGCGGTTTGCGCACTGCACCCTATTTCCATAATATGGTGGGCCTGCTTACCGAAATCATCGGCAGCCCTACACCAGGCAGTATTCCCTTAGTGCCGGAACGGCTGATACCTAACAGCGCTACGCCTTACCCGGTGGCCCCGCAGCCCTGGCATTTTAAGCAATCGATAGACTACTCCGTATCGCTTAATTATGCGGTGTTGGATTATGCGGCCGACCGTCGTGAGGAGTTGTTGTATAACATTTACCGCATGGGCAAAAACTCCATTGAACGTGGCAGCCGCGACAACTGGACCCTATCGCCCAAACGCATTGACTCCATTAACCGTGCTTTTAAAAGCGATACCAGCACCGGCGCTAACAATACGCGAAACGCCGGGATGCCTGCCCAGTATTACGACAAGGTGCTTAAAGACCCGACACTGCGCGATGCAAGGGGCTACATCATCCCGTCCGACCAAACGGATTTTCCTACCGCTATTAAGTTTATTAACGCCCTCATTCGTTCGGGAATTTCAGTGCAGCAGGCCACCGCCGATTTTACCGTCGCAGGCAAAAAGTACCCGGCTTTATCTTACGTTGTAAAAACCAATCAAGCCTTCCGTCCGCACGTGTTGGATATGTTCGAGCCGCAGGATCATCCGAATGATTTTCAATATCCCGGCGGCCCTCCGGTACGCCCGTATGACATTACCGGCTGGACACTGGCCTACCAAATGGGCGTAAAGTTTGACCGCCTGCCGGATGATTTCAACGGGCCGTTTAAGCAGATCCCTTACGGGCAGTTACAGCTACCAGTATCGTTCCAACTACCGGTAACTGAAGAACCGAAAGGCTATTTGCTGGCAGCAGGTACAAATAACGTTTTCGAAGTTATTAATGCACTTTTAAAGGAGGGTTCACAAGTATATCGCGTACCCGAAAGGCTCGAGGATTTAAATGCAGGAGCTTTTTATATAGCTAACACTCCTCAAAATAAACAAAATTTGCAAATAGCATTACGCTCCTCAGGTTTGATGGTTAGTCCCATTAACGCTAGCCCCAAAATACTACTTCCTCTGAAACCCGCCCATATCGCTATATGGGATACTTATGGCGGCTCTATACCGGCGGGTTGGCTGAAATGGCTGATGGAACAGTATCATTTCTCCTACCAAATTATTTATCCGCAGGATATTGATGCCGGCAAGCTAAAAGAAAAATATGATGTGATTGTATTTGCAGGCGGCGCTATTCCGGCACCGGGCGGCAGCCGTCGTGGTGGCGAAGGCCGGAACGGTAATATTCCGGCTGAGTATCAGCACATGACAGGCCGGATCACCATCGAAAAATCCATTCCCCAATTAAAAGAATTTTTAGAGTCAGGCGGTAACATTGTAACTATAGGAACCAGTGCAAACTTAGCCTATGATTTAAACTTACCTGTAAAAAACGCCTTAATGGAAACTTCCGCCGATGGTAAAACCCGCCCGTTACCTGAAGACAAATTTTACGTACCCGGCAGTATTCTGCAAGCCAGCGTGGATATCAACCAACCCGCAAACTGGGGAATGAAATTCATTGTTGACGTAGATTATGACAACAGCCCGGTTTTTACTTTAGAGAGCAATTCGGGCGAGGCAAGCATTATCCCGTTGATGCGCTTTACTAGCCCTAAACCGTTGCGCAGCGGCTGGGCATGGGGCCAGCAATACCTAAACAATACGGTTGCCGCTTTCGAAGCCCATGTGGGTAAAGGTCATTTGTACATTTACGGCCCTGAGATCACTTTCCGGGGTCAGGCGCAGGGCACTTTTAAATTGTTATTTAATCAGCTTTATTTAATGGGGCAATAAACCTGCATAAAAAGCTATAAGACAAATTTACAGTCCATTGACGCATGGAATATAGCTACATATTAAGATAAATTAATATATATTAAAAAAGCAGCCAAGTTAGGCTTACTGCTTTTTTTTATTAAATTTACATCGTTGCTCGAAGTTCTTTACAGTTAATTTATTGCCCGCACATAACGCGTTGTATTATTGAAACCTTTTAACAATTATGAAGTTGTACGAGCGATAACTTAATCTTATAGTTAACAATATCATATACTGCTACTAAACCGCTAATCCGCTAATCCATGGTACTTTCAATTGTAGAAGGGCGAAATGAGGAAAAAAGAGGTGTCGTTTGCCCAAAATGCAAATCACCAATGGACTCCAGGGCTCACCGTTCTGCCTGGATAAAATCTTTATTTTTCTGGCTGCCTGTTAAACGCTACCATTGTTATAAATGCAAAAGCCAGCCTTACGTATGGCAGCGCTGATTGTAACATTATTATCGATATTAAAACTTTATTAACGCTCTAAGTTTTTATCATTCGTAAACACCGTAATTTAGCGCTTCGACTTAAATTTTAGTGCTGTGCCGAATGATCAATTAAAAACCAAGACCATTTATTACTGCTCTAAATGCGGGCATCCGTTTCATTTTCAGCAGCACAGGAGCTGGTTTGTAAAAACCTTTTTATTTTTCCTTCCGCTAAAGAAATATTATTGCGCCAAGTGCAAGAAAAGCCGGTATGTGCTTACAGAATAATCTGTATCGCGATTGCTTAATATTGATTTTGAGTAAATTAGAAGTGTATTAAATTCTGTCCGTATCTGTGATGATTTTAACACATTTTTGCTTATCCACACTTATGACGGGGTTATTAACAAGCCGGCTATAACCCCTTCTTTCATTCATTTGTAAACTTAACCTGCAGTAATTTTGCTTTTGAAGCAAAAAATTCAGTATAAATTACTTGATATGGTATGCCTATTGATCAAAGGCAGGCATGCAAGAAGTGATAACAGACCGAATGAGCCGGCATGCAAGCAGTAACTTTTCCACAATGGTTAGGTCTGGCGTATATATTGTAAGAGACATAGCAGGAACTGTGTGGTTTAAAAATAAGAGGAATGAAAAATTAGTCATTCCTGTTACCTCACAAATAAAAAACACAGTATAAGATGAGCAGGATATTAGCAGTTGACGACGACAAAGATATATTAGATGTGATACAAATCATCCTCGAAGATTCGGGATATGAAGTAAATACCTTATCAGACGGACTTCAGTTACAAAAGGCCATAAAAGAGCACGCTCCCGATTTGATTTTGCTGGACATCATGCTGGGCAATGTAGACGGACGGGATTTATGCAAAAACGTAAAAGCCCGCAGCGAAACACATAGTATCCCGGTTATCATGATTTCAGCCAGTCATAACCTGTCTGACGTATTGAAGCAGGATTGCGCCCCGGATGATTTTATCGCCAAACCTTTTGATATTAACATTTTACTGAAAAAAGTAAAGCAGCAATTAGCTCCCGCAGCATAAAATATAATAAACAAGTTATTGCTTAGTTCATATTCGGCTAAGCGGTAACTTACCCTTTTGAGTTCATTTTTAATTATGATCTCATGCGTATACTAAAACTCTTCAATTCTTCATTAATTTTTTTGTCCCAGTGCTGCTGCTCAGCCTGTTTTTGCCCGTGCCGCGTTTCGTCGTCATAGGCATCCTGCATTAAGTTCATTTGGTGCAGGTATTCAAAGTAATCTGCATGCAGGGCGCCGTCGCAATTTT
>CAXTCH010000248.1:0-5667 GCA_964241945.1 uncultured Mucilaginibacter sp. | reverse complement strand
CATTTGGGTCGGCTTTTGCAGGAGCGGCGGCAAGATGATTCGCTATTGGAGCACCTACCACAAGGGCAGCTCGACAGGAACTGCTGTTGCCATTCTGGTTTGCTGCCGTCAGTTTTCTTTAGTCATAGGCATTACCGGCAAGGTAAACCAAAAGGTGCTGCCTTCACCCGGTATACTGTCTACCCCAATTTTGCCTTCGTGCCGCTCAATAATTTCTTTACACAGATATAAGCCAATGCCGAAGCCTGCGATGTTACGCATTTCGGCATCCTTTACCCGGTAGTAACGTTCAAAAAGCTTAGGCAGGTCCTGGTCACCGATGCCTACACCTTCATCTTTTACACTCGCCTGAGCCGTATTACCGGCAGTTACGCAAGCCACCCGGATGGTACTGCCGGTGGGCGAATACTTGACGGCATTATTGATCAGATTTTCGATTACCTGGCCTATTTTTACACGGTCGGCATTAACAAAAGTTTCCACCACCGGGGCAAACACTACCTGGTGACTTTTAACAGTGGCCGTAGCTTCTTCCTCCGCTTCCTTAACCAGCAGGGCCAGATCAAAGCGTTGCAAATCGATATGTATCTTGCCCGCTTCCAGCCTCGATACATTCAGGAAACCATTGATCATGTTCGTCATCTTTTTAACCTGCAGGTTAGACCGGTCCAGCATGGCTGAAGCCAGTTCGTCTCCGCTCTTCCTTGCTTTACCCTGCAAAACCTGAATATAGCTTTTCATGGAAGTGAGCGGAGTTTTAAGTTCATGGCTTACCATCGAGATAAAGTCGTTCTTGCGCTGCTCGTCCTGCTTCCGCTCCGTAATATCAATAAATGACCCAATGTAACCCGCAAAAGAACTGTCGGTATTAAAGCGAGGTGAAGCAAAAGCCAGCAGCCACCTGTATTCACCGCTTGCATTTAAAATTCGGTACTCGCCCGTGTAAGGCTTCCGGTTTTTAAGTGATTCCATATACAGGCTGATATAGGTTGCTTTATCATCAGGATGAATCAGGTCTGTCCAGCCGGAAGGCAGCAGCTCTTCTACAGGTTTGCCGGTAAGCGTTGCCCATGCCTGGTTAAAATAGGTGACATCACCGGTTTCATCTCCCACACCAATCAGTATACCCGATCCTTCGGCCATATTGCGAAAGCGCTCTTCACTTTCACGCATGGCCTGGTGGGCTTTGAATAAGCCGGTAACTTCTACCGCAGCTTGTATAATGCCTGTAATACAGCCATTTTCATACAGCGGGCGGTAAGTACCGTTAAAATAACCGGTTTCCAGCTTACCGTTGCGAACTAAATCTACCCGAATACCTTCCGTAGTGTAGGGCACGCCGGTGCGGTATACCTCGAGGATGACATCCACTACCGGCTGACCTTTTACCTCGGGTAACCCTTCCAGCAAGGGTTTACCAATAATTTCCGGCCCTTTGCCTAATATCTGCAGCATGGCGTCATTAACGGTTTCAAACACCAGGTCTTCACCCCTGAAGATGAGCATCGCAGCCGGCGAGTTTTCAACCATGGAGCGGAAACGCTGTTCGCTTTCCATAAGTTGCCTCGTGCGGTCGCTTACCCGCTTTTCCAGCTCCTCGTTAAGGTGCTTCACCGTTTCCTGTGTTCGCTGCAATTCTTCATTACCTGCGATCAGTTTTTCATTTACAGCGGCCAGCTCTTTATTAAAATCATGCTCTCTCTCCAGAGCTGCCTGCCGCTCCCTCGCACCAGCTGCCACCTCGCGGTTTAAATTAAGTTCGGTAACATCAATAGCCGTATGCAGAATACAGTCTACCTCGCCCAAATCGTTTTTAACGGCACGGTAAGCAAAGTCAAAATAAAAGGTTTGTAATTTATTATCAATCAGTAACTGTGCAGCGGTGTCTTTAGCTTCGAAAGTGATGCCGGTTCGCCACACGTTTTGCAGCAAGCCAATAAACGGCTGCCACCGAAGTTCGGGAACAGCCTCGGCCAATGATTTACCGATCACACTGCGGTCTTTGCCCCAAAAACCAGTCATCACATCATTGGCCATCTGGATAATTAAATCCTCTCCGGTATAAATAGCGGTAGCATTTTGCGACAACGATAAAATTTCCAATAATTTTTCGTTGGTAAAGCGGTGTGCTGGCGTGTTCATTAAAAGCTACTCCTGATAAGAAGTAAAGCTTGCAAAGCTGATAAGGTTTGCCACGCATTGATTTATGCTTGTGTTTGAAGCATAAATTGAAGGCAAATCAATCTATTTTAACTGCGACTGATTGCTTAACCAAATATCCGTGCAAAAAACAGGCCGTCAGTTCAGTCATTATAACGATTTCCCGAATCCGTCCGGCTGAAAATCCAGCGAAACGGAATTCATGCAGAACCTTTTATGGGTAGGTGGCGGGCCATCATCAAAAATATGGCCCAGGTGCGAATCGCAGCGGGCGCAGATTACCTCGGTACGCTCCATATTAAAAGAATGATCGGTTTTATAAATCACGCTGTTTGTGCGCACCGGCTCAAAAAAGCTGGGCCAGCCGCAATCACTGGCAAACTTAGCATCCGACCGAAATAATTTATTGCCGCAAACCGCGCAGTAATAAGTGCCTTTTGCGTTGCTGTTCCAAAACTTACCGGTAAAGGGGCGCTCGGTAGCCTGCTCCCTGGCTGTAGCATATAAATCAGCAGGTAAAATCTTCTTCCACTCGGCGTTAGATACATTTAAATGCTTTGTATCGGTATTGGAATAATAAGGATTATTGCCATGCCCCTGGCTGGTTTTGAGGTTTTGCGCTCCTGCACCTGAGGTGATAATCAATAAAAGAACAGGTATGATAACAGCTAATTTCATTTTTTTAGTTTGTCTTTAAACACGGCTTTAAACTTATCGAGCTCCGGCTGAATAACGTATTTACAATAAGGCTGACTGCCATTTAGATTAAAATAATTCTGGTGGTAGTCTTCAGCTTTGTAAAACACCGTATAGGGATTTACCTGGGTAACAATTTTACTTTTATACGCTTTGGCCGCATTTAGCTTATTGATGTAATATTCTGCTTTTTGCTTTTGAGCAGCGTTGTGGTAAAAAATAGCCGAACGGTATTGGGTACCTACATCATTACCCTGCCTGTTCAGCTGGGTAGGATCATGGGCCACAAAGAAGGCTTCCAGCAGTTCGTCATACGTAATTTTAGCAGGGTCGTAAATAATATTGCAGGCTTCGGCATGGCCGGTGGTACCGGTACACACCAGCTTATAACTCGGGTTGGCCACATGGCCGCCTGTAAAACCGGAAGTTACTTTTTTTACCCCTTCCAGTTGCTGAAACTTGGCTTCGGTGCACCAAAAGCAACCGGTAGCAAACGTAGCCGTATCCAAACCTTTGGGTTTAAAACTATAATTATTCAACGTTGGCCCGGCAACACTTGCCACACCGGTTATTAACATCAATAAGAAAGGAACAATAAACTTTTTCATTTTTAACTAAAGATGCATAGTTGATGCACCGCGTATATATTAACGTGAAAACAATCGTTCGGTATTAAAGAGGGCACCATAACGGCAGGTTAATTCATAAATTTGATGGTTACCTGACAAACCAAAACCGGCTGCCTGATTAACCGGTTTCCCGAAATTCTATCATAGTGCTTAGGGTTGATGGCAAGTTGGCCGTTGTACTTATACCGTTTCATCAGCAGCTGCAAAACCCGGGGTAATGAACATTCTCAATTCGGCTACACATGTCCTCAGTTAAACTACACGCGGGCTGCTCCGTTTACCGACATTTGATGCATTAAAACAATGAATAAAATTATGGCAACACAAATTGATCATCCAGTTACGAATAAAGTTTGGTTCATCACGGGCAGCTCCCGGGGTTTCGGAAGGGTTTGGGCCGAAGCAGCGCTTAAGCGGGGCGATAAAGTAGCCGCAACTGCACGCCAGTTAACCAGCATTGCCGACCTTAAAGAAAAATATGGCGAAAACGTGCTGACCTTAGCGCTCGACGTAACCCAGCCCGAGCAAGTAAAAACTGCAGTAAAACAAGCTCATGCACACTTCGGAAGGCTGGACATCGTGCTCAACAATGCAGGCTATTCATTGGTCGGCACCATAGAGGAAGCCAGTGCAGATGAAGTGAAGGCGATGTATGACACGAATATTTTCGGCACCATTGCAGTTATTCAGGCGGCTTTGCCGTTGCTGCGCGAGCAGGGCGGCGGCCATATTTTAGGCACATCCAGCAATCTGGGCCATGTTACCTTGCCGGTTATCGGCTATTATTGCTCGTCGAAATGGGCATTCGAGGCAATTCACGAAAGCCTAGCTGCCGAGGTGAAAGCTTTTGGCATAAAAGTAACCATTATAGAGCCTGGTGCTTATGCCACTGAGTTTGGCAGCCCGGAATCTTTAAAATTTGCACCGGGCATGGATATCTATCAGGATTTTAAAGCGCAATTTTTCGGCGGCTTACGCGATATGGAAAGAGGTGACCCTAATGCAACGCCCGAAGCAATTTTTAAAGTGGTTGATGCAGAAAACCCGCCGCTGCGAATCAATTTGGGCAGCCATAATTTGCCATGGGTACGTAAAGCCTACGCCGAAAGGATGGCCACCTGGGAAGAATGGGATGCCGTTGCCGCAGACGCCCAGGGCAATGCAAAGTAATGGCCGGGTAATAAATTAATGATAACCGGCGCTGAATAAGATAACCGGTTATCATTGTATAATTTTTAAGAAATGAAAAAGGAAGAAGTAGTCCATATGAAGATGGAATCGTTGTCAGATGTGCACCGGGCTTTTGGTTTGCCGGCGCCGGCGCATCCCTTAATCAGCCTGATCAACGGTACAACCAACCGGATGATTTCGAGCCGTTTGCCGCATTCGCATGTGCTGAATTTTTATAAAGTTTCTTATAAGCCAAGCCTGGGCGGCAAGCTAAAATATGGTCAGGATTATTATGATTTTGACGAAGGGGGTTTACTGTTTGCTGCACCCAACCAAATTATCGGCAACCATGGCAACCACGATGCAGAGCCCTGCTCACTGTATACCTTGCTAATTCATCCGGATTTTTTGTGGCAATATCCTTTAGCAAAAAAGATAAAGCAATACGGTTTCTTTTCTTATTCGGCCAATGAAGCGCTGCACCTGTCAGATCGGGAGAAAGCAACCATTATTTCCATTTTTAAAATTATTGAGGAAGAATTGAACAGCAGGATAGATGATTTCAGTCAGGATGTAATCATCTCTCAAATTGAGTTACTGCTAAATTATGCCAATCGCTTTTATAAAAGGCAATTCATTACCAGGAAAGCCGTAAGCAATAACCTGCTGCAAAAACTAGAAGATATATTTGACGAATATTTCAGCAGCGACCAATCCCTTCGCCATGGCATACCAACCGTACAATACCTTTCTGAAAAGCTGAATATGTCACCCAGCTATTTAAGCGATATGCTGCGGTCACTTACCGGGCACAACACCCGGCACCATATTCATCAACACCTTATCAACAAAGCAAAGGAAAAGCTTTCTGCCACCAATCTGTCGGTAAGCGAAGTTGCCTACGAGCTGGGGTTTGAGCATCCGCAATCCTTCAACAAGCTGTTTAAAGCAAAAACCAACGTATCTCCTTTAGCCTTCAGGAGGTCATTTAACTAATAGCCTTTCTTATATT
>CAXTCH010000247.1:4905-5679 GCA_964241945.1 uncultured Mucilaginibacter sp. | reverse complement strand
TACTCGCTGGAGCATAGCAAAGGTATTTACCAGGGCTGGCGCAGGGATATTCCCGGCAAGCGGGCTTTCTTCCTCATCCGGCAATCGTTTGCCGGTGAGCAGCGCAATGCGGCTACCTTGTGGTCGTCAGATATCAGCTGCACCTGGGCCTCTTTCAAAAACCAGGTGCCGCAGGGGATTAACGCCTGTGTGTCGGGTATTCCTTACTGGACATCGGACATTGGCGGCTATCACCTTAACTGGACCGCCCCTAATTGGTCATTACCCGAAAACCGGGAGCTGTTTACCCGTTGGTTTCAGTTCGGGGCGTTCAGCCCCATATTCCGCATCCATGGCAAAGGCGAACGGGCGTTGTTCTCCAACAATTGGGATGCAGCCACGAAAGACATTCTGTTAAAGTACGACCGGCTTCGTTACCGCCTGCTGCCCTACATTTACTCTTTAGCCGGGCAGGTTACGCAAAACCAGTATACACTGATGCGCTCGCTGGCTTTTGATTTCAGGAACGATACCGGCACTTACCATATCCCCGATCAATATATGTTTGGCCCTGCGTTTATGGTGAACCCGGTAACTCAGCAATTATACACCGGTACGCATCCCTCCGCAGAGAAAACCCGGAGCGTGTATTTCCCTAAAGGCACCTCATGGTACAACTTTTGGACCGGCAAAAAAATACATGGCGGACAACGGCTGGACGTAGCTGCGCCCATTGATGTTTTACCCTTGTATGTAAAAGCGGGTTCCATTGTTCCAATGGGGCCGGTAATGGAG
>CAXTCH010000247.1:2889-4895 GCA_964241945.1 uncultured Mucilaginibacter sp. | reverse complement strand
GTAATGGAGTATGCCACTGAAAAGCCTGCTGACATCATCGAACTGCGCATCTATCCGGATGCCGATGGCCGCTTCACTTTTTACGAGGACGAGAATGATACTTATAATTATGAGCATGGCGCTTTTGCCACCTTCAGCCTGCATTGGAACGACAGGCAACGGCAGCTTACGGTAAGTGATACCAAAGGCCGTTTCCCCGGCATGCTGCACAAGCGCAGGTTTAATGTGGTGCTGGTAGATGCGAATCATGGCTTTGGAGCGGACGGCGCAACGAAGATTGATAAGCGGTTGGTATATGAGGGTAAGGTGGTGAGTGTAAAATTATAGAAGGGATACTAAAACGCTTCCCCCACATCAATAAACAGCCCTTTGGAACCTTGTAGGCCAAAGCCATAATCAATAGCGACATTGGTGCGCGATACCTTGTTGAGCTTAATGCGCAGGCCCGGCCCGAAAGCGGGTTGTATGGATTGCAGTTTAGTGCCCGGCGCTGCCGACAGCGATTCGGCGTTGACAAATACTACACCGCCCAGCAGGCCGTTACGGGTAATCGGGAAGCGGTATTCACTCTCCAGGTAAATCATTTGCGCGCCACGGAACCGGCCTTGAATATAGCCACGGCCGGTGGCAGAGTTTTGATCCCATGAGGTACTGGGCAGGTCCAGATAGGGCGGTTTGCCGCTTAGTGTGAGCCAGTCATAAGTCCAGAAAGCAATAACATTTTGCGAGCCGGCCGGAAAAGGATAATAGCGCCGGATATCGAACAGCAATGAAGTCCACTCATTGGTGCTGCCCATAAACCGGTCTGCCCGGCGGTATTGAATACTGGCCAGCCATCCGGTGGTAGGGTTAATGGAATAATCACGCGAATCGTAAAGCGCATTTACACTCAAACCCGAGGAAACAGTATGGCTTTGGGCGCCATAAGCCCGGTAGTCATTAAAAGCGCCATTAAGCGGCCCCTGGTCACTGATGTTCCACCGGGCATCAATAATATAACCGGCACCTGCATAAAAATTACCGGCTATATGTCGCAAGGCAGTTTCATAAAAGCGGGCGAATGAGAAGTCCATCGGGTTTTCATCCCTGATATTGGAGTTGCTGCCCAAACCGTAAGTGCTTTGCGGATATTTATAAAAGCGGTAATCGCCCAAAAAATTCCATTGGTTGTTTTTAGTCCAAATACTGGTTTGTATAGGTATAGTAAATTGCTTGTTCTGCGTATAGTCTGCACTGGCAATAATGGTGGATATCCGTGATTGCGGCCCGGTGCGCCAGGCCACGTTACCCGACAGCACAATGGCAAAACGCGATACCAGGGTATAACCTATAGCCGGCACCAATGAAATTTCGGGCTTGGAGGTAACAGAATCGGCAGTTACGACAGGCTTGGAATGGAACAGTTGGCGTATAACATCCGAAAAATCTTTTTGCGGTGTACCGTCTGGTGCTTTTATAATGGTATCAGGCGTTGCCTTCACATTTTTACCGGCAGGCAGCACTTGAATAGGAATAGGTACTGACTTGGTATCCTGTGCCCATAAAGGCATAGCGCTACCTGTAAACAGCAACAGCAACAAGATAAGGTGATACTTCATTCAGTAAGTTACTTCTGCACCCCGGCATTACCGGGCGCAGTAAATCGCTCACAAAAGTAAAAAACTCATTACAATGTAGAATATGGTAATGTGGTGATTATGTAAACAAACAGCTGATTTTTATCAAAGGGAGAGGAGCATTGCAAAAAGCGTGGTAAATTAGGAACGCATACCACAAACAAAAGCGGTGTTTTATTGCTTAATTTCTACTTTTGCCAATATATGCAGGGGGTAGTAACTAAATCAACCGGGAGCTGGTATCAGGTGCAAACCCCTGAAGGAAAGCGTTACGACTGCCGTATTAAAGGTAAGTTCCGTATTAAAGGCCTTACTACCACAAATCCCGTAGCTGGGGTCGATCGGTTTGATTTTGATCCGTGATTCCACACAGATAGATCGACGCCGAAA
>CAXTCH010000247.1:0-2879 GCA_964241945.1 uncultured Mucilaginibacter sp. | reverse complement strand
CCGTAGCTGTGGGCGATCAGGTTGATTTTGATATGGAGCCCGAGCAGGAAACCGGGGTAATCACCAAACTGCACGAGCGCCGGAATTATATTATCCGTAAATCCATTAATCTATCCCGGCAGGCGCAAGTTATTGCCGCCAATCTGGATCAGGCCTTCCTGGTGGTTACCCTGGCTTCACCCCGTACCTCTGCCGGCTTTATCGACCGCTTTTTGGTAACGGCCGAGGCTTATGATATACCGGCCGTACTGGTATTTAACAAACTGGATTTATTCAGTGACGAGGGCCTGGAGATATTAGCCGCTTACAAGGAAATTTATGAGGATATAGGTTATCCCTGTTATGAGGTATCAGCTTTACAGGGTACCAATATTGAATTGCTCAATCGGTTGCTCAAGGACAGAACCACCCTGCTTTCCGGTCATTCCGGAGTAGGCAAGTCCAGTTTGATGAATGCTTTGCTGCCCGAGTTAGAGCTGCGTACCACCGAGGTGTCTGAATGGAGCGATAAAGGTATGCACACCACTACTTTTGCCGAAATGTATGAGTTGCCCTACGGCGGCCGCATCATTGATACCCCCGGCATCCGCGAGTTAGGTGTAATCGATATTGAACCGCAGGAGTTGGGCCACTTTTTCCCTGAAATGCGGGGACGGATGCACCAATGCCGTTTTAATAACTGCCGGCACATCAATGAACCTGGCTGCGCGGTGCTGGCCGCTTTAGAGGATGGTGAGATTGCTCCTTCGCGCTATGATAGCTACCTGAGTATCTATCATGGTAATGATACCCGTGCATAAAATTTAACTTTGCTTAAAATAAAAAATATGCGTGCCGTAATTCAGCGTGTTACCAGCGCTTCCTGTACTGTAGATAATGAGATTACCGGAAAAATTGATACCGGTTTCCTGGTGCTTTTGGGCATTGAACATGAAGATACCCAGGAGGATGCCGACTGGCTGGCCCAAAAAATTGCAGGTATGCGGGTGTTCGGGGATGAAAATGGCCTGATGAACAAAGCGCTGGCTGATGTAAATGGCAGCATCCTCCTCATTTCACAATTTACTTTATTTGCCCAAACCAAAAAGGGCAACCGGCCATCCTTCATTCGCGCGGCCAAACCTGATGTGGCAATGCCGCTGTATCAGCACATGATTCATCGGCTTACTGAGCTTACCGGCCAACCTGTAGCTACCGGTATTTTTGGGGCGGATATGAAAATCAGTTTGGTAAATGATGGCCCGGTTACCATCATTATGGATACCAAAGATAAAGACAACCATTAATTAAGGGATATGAAGATAGAAGAAGCGCAGCAGCTGGTTGACCAGTGGATTAAAACTACAGGTATCCGTTATTTTAATGAGCTTACCAATACGGCTATTTTAATGGAGGAAGTAGGAGAAGTGGCCCGTATTATGGCGAGGCAATACGGGGAGCAGTCGTTCAAGAAATCAGACACGGAAATAAATCTGGCGGATGAAATGGCCGATGTGCTGTTCGTGCTTATCTGCCTGGCCAATCAAACCGGTATAAACCTCACTGATGCGCTGAAAAATAATCTGGAAAAGAAAAGCATCCGTGATGCAGACAGGCACCGGAATAATGAAAAGCTGAAAGGTTAATAGCTTTTTGAACTGTACTTATCCATATCGTTGTTCCTTGCGATGACGTGTTTTATAGTCTTGAAAGACTTACCTCAATGCAATCAGTTTTTCACCCTCCAATACCGGTATTGCCGTCGTAATATCTACATGCAGACAAAAGGCGATATCTTCTTCGATGCCTAACTTTTTCAGACGGTCGCTGTGCGATGTTTTTTGCAGGTAAGCGCTTAAGTCAGCTTTGCCCAACTGGTACAAATCGTTGGCAGCAATGGCCGGGTCGTCCAGCTTTACGCTGCCGGCTTTAAGTTGCTCTACCACTGCCCCGGCAAACAGGGTATCTTCCAAATTGAAGTTGTTTTTCCAGCCGGCGCATACCAGCAGTATATTTTCCTGCTGTGTTTTCAGCCAGTTGCAAAGCGAGGTTAAATTTAAGAAGGAGCCAATCACTACCCTTTTAGCATTGCGCGACAAATGCAGCGCATGAGTGCCATTAGTGGTAGTCAGCACCACAGTTTTGCCGGCCACTTTATCGGCGGTATAAGCAAATGGCGAATTGCCAAAATCGAACCCGGTAACTACCTCGCCGTTTCGTTCTGCAGCCAGCAGATAATCTGCTCCTTTTTCGCGATAGGCGGCGCATTCTTCTACCTGCGATACCGGGATGATAGCGGTAGCTCCGTTATCAATACCATAAGAGATAGAAGAAGTAGCGCGAAAAATATCAATAATAACTACAATATAATCTTCCACCGTGTACAAGGGAAGTAAGGCAGGGGTAAGGCAGACTTCGAGTTTGAAAGGGCCGGCCCCCCGGCCCCCTGAAGGGGGAGTAGGGTTTGTATTCACAATAATGAGCTTTTGGTAACTATCTTCTTTAGTTTACCCCCAAAGAGGTAGAGGGGTCTTTTATTTGTAAAACGGCGGCTTTACCACTTGCGCTTTCACTTTATTATCGCGTATTTTAATGTAAATCTCGGTTCCTTCTTTGGCAAATTCATTATTGATATAACCCATACCGATAGCTTTTTGCAAAGATGGTGATTGGGTACCTGAGGTCACCTTGCCAATATTTGTACCATCGGCATCTACAATTTCATAGTCATGGCGCGGGATGCCGCGTTCCAGCATTTCAAAACCCACCAGCTTTTTGCTGACGCCCTGCTGCTTTTGTTCCTTTAAGGCAGAAGAATTGGTGAAGTCTTTGGTAAACTTAGTTACCCAGCCCAGGCCTGCTTCCAGCGGGCTTGTAGTATCATCTATATCATTGCCATA
>CAXTCH010000246.1:0-5683 GCA_964241945.1 uncultured Mucilaginibacter sp. | reverse complement strand
ACCTTACCTTATTCCTAAGCTCCTCTTATTAATGGGTTTGTTTTTCGGTGCCAATCTATCCGCCCTTGCGCAAACGCTGCGCGGAAAAGTAACCGATAAAGCAACCGGAGAACCTTTGGTGGGCGCCACGGTGCGGGCCATCAACACTGCCTCCGGGCGCTTGTATGCGGCCAGCGTGGGGCTCGATGGCAGTTATCAACTGCGAAACCTGCAAACAGGCAGCTACCGGGTCACGGCCAACTATGTGGCTTACAGGCAGGCGGCCTCAGTGGTAACCTTATCGGGCAGTGCATCCGTAAGCTATGCCAACTTTCCGCTCGAGAGCAATTTACAGAATCTGAATGAGGTGGTGATTGCCGGCCGGGGCAACCCCGAGTCGGACCGCTCGGCACGCCGCCTGGAAATGACCTCGCCGGTTATCGAGAATGTTCTATCTGCCAATACCATCCAGCTGTTGCCCGATGTTACTGTGGGTAATGCCCTGCAACGGGTAAGCGGCGTTACCATTCAGCGTTCCAACAACGGTGAGGGCCGCTACGCCGTGATCCGGGGTATGGATCAGCGGTATAATACGACCCTGGTGAATGGCATCAAAATCCCGAGCCCCGACCAAACGTACCGCTTTATACCTATGGATATATTCCCCTCCGAAATGCTGGAGCGGCTGGAAGTGATCAAAGCCTTAACGCCCAATATGGAGGGCGATGCCATTGGTGGGGTGATGAACCTGGTGATGAAAAGCGCTCCCGCCCAGTTTTTGGTGAGCGCCAACCTTTCTGGTGGTTTTTCCACACTGTTCTCTTCTTCGCGGCCTTTCTCTGCCTTTAATGCTTCGCCCAACAGCAAATCGCCGGCCGCGTTGAACGGCAGTAATTATGCGGCCACTTACGCCGACTTTAACAACAAGGCGTACACGAGCGAGCATAATATCAACTCCCCGTTCAGTTCAACCGCCGGTTTGACCATTGGCGACCGCTTTTTGAACAAAAAGCTGGGCGTGGTGGTATCGGCCAGTTACCAGAATGTTTACCGCGGCTCCAACTCCCATGCCCTGGTGCCCAATGCACAGCCCTCGGCACAGCCACTGGCCAATACCCCGGTTTTCTCAGATACGTATGACCGTACCTACTCTACCCAAACTGAACGGCTGGGTATCCATAACAAAATTGATTATGTGTTTAACCAGCATAACCGAATATCACTCTACAACTTGTACATACATCAAAATGAGTTTGAATCGCGCATAAGCGCAGATACTTCGGGGCTGGGAACCAATTCCAACAGCATCAGCAAGCAGGTGGTGAACCAAACCCGCAATACCCTCACCCGGCAATCTATCTACAATGCTACCCTCCACGGTGAGCATTACCTGGGCAATACCCTGCGCCTCAACTGGGACGCAGTGTACTCTATAGCCACCCGCCGCCTGCCTGATCAAACTGCGTTCAGCTACGATGCCAACCAAACCGTGAACAGCACAGGCCTTGTTACCGCCGAACAGGACAACAACACCAAACTGACCCATCATTTTGAGGGCAACAAGGACCGGGACCTGTCTGGTTACCTCAACTTTATCTACAATCCCAAAATCGGCAATGCCCATGTTGAGCTTTCGGCAGGGGGCCTGGTACGGCATAAAAACCGCGATGCCGATTACATTGATTATAGTTTGAGCGGAGGCCTTACCTTATATAACCCGGCCACCTTTGGCCAAATTCCGTTTTCCATTACGTCACCGCAGGGCGGCCTGGGCAGCAACAACTCCAACCTAAACAACAACTATCATATCAATGAAAATGATAATGCGGAATATCTTCAGTTGAAATTTAACCTGCTGCCACGGCTGCAGGTACTGGGCGGTGTGAGAGTTGAAAACACCTATATGGACTACCTTACACAATCGCCTATTACCGTAACGCAGCGCAGCGATACCATAAAATATACCGATGTATTACCCAGTATCCATGTAAAGTATGAGCTGGCTGATAACCAAAACCTGCGTGCCTCGTATTTCGCTTCCATCAGCCGGCCGGGTTTCGGTGAGATTGTACCGTACCGTTTAACCACCAATGGGTATTATGACATTGCAGGCAATCCGGATTTAAAACACATTACTGCAGATAATTATGATTTGCGTTATGAGCTGTTTCCGGGCGGCGCCGACCAGGTGCTGATCGGTGCTTTCTATAAGAAAATTTACAACCCGATTGAGTACTTTGTGGTGCGTGCCGGCGCCGGTCCAAGCGACCAGGTGATTAAGCCGCAAAATGACGACAATGCAGCTACCAATTACGGCCTGGAAGCCACAGTAACAAAGTTTTTTGGGGTGATCGGCTTTTCAGCGAATTATACCTATACCCATTCACGCATTACCACAACCAAGCTTTCTTATTACCAGGACGCGACACTCGGCTTGCAGCAAAGCTTTGTGAACCAAACCCGGCCGCTGCAAGGGCAGGCGGATAACATCGGTAATGCTTCCATCCTGTTCAAAAGCGCCAAGATAGGTTTGGATATGCAGCTGGCTTTTGTTTATACCGGCGAACGGCTGGCGCAGGTGTCTCCGTACGCCAATCTCGATTTTTACCAGCACCCCTACAACCAGCTTGATTTTTCTTTTGAAAAAACGCTGTTCAAAAAGCTGTCTTTTTACGGCAAGATCAATAACCTCACCAATGCGGCCAGCAAAATATACCTGAAGTACCCTTACGGCAGCCTGACCACCGCTCAGGAATTTTTAGGCAAGCAGGATATCAAAACCCAGACACTGGTGCAGAGCGACTATTACAAAACCTTGTTTTTAGGTGGGTTCCGGTATAAATTTTAATCATAACAATCATGAAAACGAATATACTTTCTTTATTAGCCGCATTAATTATAACCGCTGTAATGAGCGGTTGCCAGAAGTGGAAAGGCGAAGAGCACAGCATTTACAGTTATACCGCCCCGGCTGCCAGCCCGGTGAGCGATGCCGCACCGCTGTCGTGCGGCGGGGGGAGCACCGTAGTATCGGTTAAAGGCACCATGCTCACCGGCAAAACCTACAGCGTTGCCGCAGGCTGCGACCTGGTCATCAATGCCGCCGATACGCTGCTCATGCAGCCGGGCGTTACGCTCAACATGGGTGCCGGCAGCAGCATTATTGCGCTGGGTACCTTTGTGAGCAACGGCTCCAAGGATCAGCCCAATTTCATCACCTACCCCGGCCTTACCCAAAGCGATGTGCCGGGCGCCTTACCCGCTACGGCCGATCCCGCAAATTCAGGCAAATGGAAAGGCATCATCGGCGGCCCCACCTGTAACCTACTGGTGCTGCGCTGGACGCATTTGCAATATGCCGGTTATACCGAAGGCTCGGCTACCTCTACCATTGCCAGTTCAAGCTCCGGTAACCAGTTTTCCATCCTGTTTGCCAACTACAAGGGCAGCTTCGTGATGGAAGATTCCTGGCTTTATGGCGGTGTGGATGATGGCATCCGCATCTCGGCGGGAAAGATCGCGCTGTTTCGTAACACCTTCGAGAAAGAAGGGCTTAACGGCGGCGATTGTATCAATGTAAAAGGAGGAACCACCGGTACAATGGCTTATAACTTCTTTATCGGCACAGCCACCAATGGGCAAAAAGCATCCAACAAAGGCCAGGCAACCGGCGCTCCCCAAACCAACTTGGTGATGTATAATAACACCTTTGTGAGCGGGGGTTACCGGCAAACGCAAAGCGGCCGGGGAGGCAGTATTGATTATGAAGAAGGTGCGGCAGGCATGTACTATAACAATGTAGCGGTAAACTGCAAATTCGGGTACCGGATGCTGGGCAATCCCACGGCCGATATTGCCCACCTGTCCTACGGGAATAACTTCCAGTATGGCGATTCCTTATTTGTGGCTAATCAATTTTATCCTACCGGCTATATTACCCAGCCGCAGGCTACGGATGTACCTTCTATCACCACCTCGGCCAAATACCTGCCGGCTACCTATAAACCCGGCGACGTGTATGACGGCAGCGATGTAGTTCAAAAAAATCCGCCGATGTTCATCAATTTTCCGCTCCCGGCAACCGGGCATGCATTGGCGCAGTACACCGCCGTTGGCAGCTATAATTTTCACTTGCAGGCAGGCTCGCCGCTGGTGGGGAAGAGCAATACCAGCATTAAGCCGCTCATCACGGTGCCGTTAAATGCCGTTTACGGCCTGGCAGAAGCCACACCGGCCGGCGCGGATCTGGGTTGTTACCAGCTCACTGGAACCGGTAACCAGCATTAAAAATCGTGTTTAAATTCAAACCTGGGGACAGCGCGAGGCGGGCCCATGTTTTTTTTATTAAATTTAAAGTATGAAACGCCTGATATTGATAGGTCTGATTATAGCAAGCGCCTTGTTCTGCACTAAGGTGCGGGCCCAGCAAAATTTAAGAATTGTGTTCATCCGCCATGGCGAAAAGCCGCCCAAAGGGGATAACCTCACCTGCCAAGGGATAAACCGCGCCTTGGCACTACCGCAGGTGCTGGTAAAAAAGTTTGGCGTACCTCAGGCCATCTATGTTCCGGCCCTGGGGCTGGGCGAAGCCACCAAGCATGCCCGTATGTTTGAAACCGTGATGCCGCTGGCCGCTAAATACAACCTGCAGATTAATACCAGCCACCAAGAAAAAGATTCGACACAAATAGCAGCCGATCTGAAAACAAAAACCGGCGTAGTGCTGGTAGTTTGGGAACACAAGGCCCTTGTGTCTCTGATGCATGCCTTGGGAATAGAAGAACCGGCACTGAAATGGCCGGATGACGATTACGATAGTATATGGATTTTAGATTTTAAGGATGCAAAACCGCAGTTTACACGCGACAAGGAAAATATCCATCCAACGGCTGCCTGTAATTTTTAACCCACGCTGCGTTGCAATGGAAACCGAGTTTTTACCGGCAATAAAGTAACAATACTGCAACAATCATTTGGCCTGTTATTTATACAGATTTTCTACAGATTGCTTCCCGAAATAGCTATAAATTTAAAAAAATATGAAAAAAACTGATGTTATGTTATCCCTGGCCCTGCTGGCCGGAACTGTGATAGGACCGCTACAGGATGCCGGCGCCCAGACAAAAACCGATTTTCACGTGCTTAAGACCCTGAAGATTGGCGGCACCGGCGGCTGGGATTATGTAACCGTTGACGGAGCCGATAAGAAAATCTACGTGTCCCATGCCACACAGGTGAATATCTTAAATACCGCCGGCGATTCCGTTGGCGTAATCACCGGCACCAATGGCGTGCATGGCATTGCCCTGGCCAAGCCGTTTGGCAAAGGATATGTGAGCGCCGGGCGCGATAACAGCTGCACCGTTTTCAATCTTAGTGATAACCAGCCAACAGGTAAAATTGCGGTGGGCACCAACCCGGATGCCATATTTTACGATGAATTTTCGAAAAAGGTATATGCTTTTAACGGGCGTAGCAGCGATGCCAGCGTGATTGACCCGGCTACCGATAAGGTGGTGGCTACCATCCCGCTGGGCGGCAAGCCTGAAACCGGGGTTTCTGATGGTAAAGGCCATGTTTATGTGAACTCCGAAACCACCAACGAGGTGGTGGTGATTGATGCCAATACTTACAAGGTGATTCACCGTTATAAAATTGACGGCGGCGATGAACCTTCCGGGCTGGCCATTGACCGGGCTACCAT
>CAXTCH010000245.1:0-5685 GCA_964241945.1 uncultured Mucilaginibacter sp. | reverse complement strand
ACCTCGCCGGCGAACTTGCCACTAAACAGGCTCAGTCTAAAAGGATTTTAATTACTAATTTGAATTCGTTGGCATTGCCTGTAATCAGACTGTATCAAGTTTGAACGCCTATTATAGCAAAGGCCTTTTATTGATTTGTATTTACTATACAAAGCAATAAAAGGCCTTTATAATTTTAATTGAGATGGTGAATTACCTGCTTAAGGTAGTAGTTCCGTTGGTTTCTATGTTCATCACAATATCTGCACCACCTTTACCGGCGTCCGTAGCATGAACATTTACATTCATGTTTGACTGAAACGCAGAGGGGTATTGCTCTTTAATTTCATACACCATATTTCCCTTTCCACTGCCGGTAACCATAGCATGCGTATTGTGTTTGTCGTCGGAGAAATTGGTGGTTTGGGAAAGATCAAAGTAAGCTTTGTTGCCGCTTACTTTTACCAAATGATAAGTAACCTTGCTGGTAGCATTGGCCGGCATCATTTGGTTACCCATTGGCATATTCAGCGGTATATCCTGTGTAAAAGTATCTCCGGGCTTAAAGGTTTTGCCGGGGAACTGCATTTTGCTCATATACATGCTCATCATGCTGTTGATTTTATTGAGCGTAGAATCAGGCAGGTGTTTGCCAGAGACAGAATCAATGTGCAGCTTTCCATCGTCGGAAGCAGCTTTGGCATATACCATCTTTCCGTTTAACATGGCTGCAGGTAAAGGTATTTGCTGACCATTAATGGTAGGCTGCGCTGATACATTATCTAATTTCATGGTTAGCGGTATCTGGCCTCCGCTTTCAGCGCCGGTATTGATAAGGATATTACCCGAGGCATTAAGCGCCAGTTTAAGATTCTGCATGTTCATCCCTTTCGCCTTCAGGCTATCGGCCATGGCTGAATTACCCTGCGTATTTACAGAGCCGGATACGTTCATATTAACTTTGGTTACATAGTGCCTTTGCGGCAAATACTTTAAAGTTAATTTTACCTGTTGGGCTTGGGCGCTTAAGGTTAACGCAGTTATAAATGCTATGGTAGTGATGTATAATCTCATGGTGTTGTTTTTAAAGTAATACGGAATGTTTACCCCTATATTACATCATTACAGCACAATAGTTTAACTCTGCTTCAAAATATGTTGAGCTGCCTGCTGTCCGCTCATTAATGCAGCTTCTACGGTGCCCATAGCAGGGCCCTGGTACAGATACTCGCCGGCAAAGTAAAGGGTTTCTTCCACACCGCTACACAGCAAACGCCGGGCAGCAGGCGAGGCAACGGTGTCATAGGCGTAAGAACCGCAGGTATAAGGATCGGCCGACCAATTGGCCACGTGCCATGAAATAAGTTTAGCTTTTAATTCAGCCGCCTCGCGGTTAAAAATATGCGATAATGATTGCAATGCAAGTTCAAGCAGTTCCAGGTCGGTATGGTGCTTCGTGTTGACCACCTGCGGGCCAGCCAACCAACCGGTAAGTAACGGCGTATGCTCGGGTACCTGGGTCCACCAAGTGGGCACGGCCTCTTTGCTAAACAGGAAGGCCATGTTGTTTAAATTGCCGCCTGCCGGTGTTGTCAGCACTTCTCCTTCCCAAAAAATTTCATCAAAACGCAAAAGTATTTTTATAAGCTCACCAAAACCTATCTGCTGCAAGGCTGCTTTCTGCTCTGCCAATTTGGGCTCAAAAGTGATAGCCGCCACCGCTGTTTCAGGTTGTTGCAATACGCCCAGGGGCAAAGCTATTACGGCTTGCAAAGCCTGGTATTGCTCACCTGTTTCGGTAACCAATTGAACTTTATCAGGCTGCCAAATTATTTTTTTTGCCGTTTCATTTAAATAAATAACACCACCCGATGCGCGGGTTTGCTCAACCAGGTAACTGATCAGTGCACAGTACCCCTCTTTAACGCGGTGCTGCGCACCTTCGTCCTCATGCTGCCATTCCTTGCGTAAAGCAAAAGAACTGGCTTTGTTCGGGTCACCTGTATCATAACCGCCCAGGTATTGTATCACTGAAGTCCGTAAGGCTGCATATTTCTCATCATCAAAGTACCGGTTCAAAAAAGCATTAAGGGTTACGTCTTCCTGCAGTTCGTTCAGCTTGTTTATCAACTCATCCCAGTTGTCGTCCATCACGTTGTTTTTGTTAAAACTGCCATTTTCGTAACGCCACATTTCTCCTTCGGCAGGCTCCGTTGTTAAGCCTGCATCTTTGAGTAGCTGTAAAGTAAGGGGTAAATTGCCGTGTACAAACTCGGCTCCAAGTTCGGCATGCTGAAAAAATGAAGCTTCATCAAGCGTATGAATACGCCCGCCGGTACGGCTCCGGGCTTCGAGCACAATTACGCTTTTTCTGGCTTTGGCCAACGTACAGGCCGCCATCAAGCCGGCTGCGCCCGCGCCCACCACTATCACTTCAACTGATTTCATAGGTACTGCAAATTACGCAACTATAATTTGAAAACGGCGAGGCAAGGTAAAATTTACAGCCAATGAAGAGCTGGCTTAGATTTCGATTTTTAAACCGTCATAAGCCAGTTCGATGCCCTCGGGCAACTCCGGCATTACATCAACATATTTTCCCAACCGGTGACTGATGTGGGTAAAATAAGTTTTCTCCGCCCCTACTTCCTGAGCGAAACCGATAGCTTCATCCAAAGTGAAATGTGAGATATGGTTTTGACGCTGTAAAGCATTTACCACCAAAATGCGGGTACCTTTTACTTTCTCGCGTTCGGCCGCTGCAATGGTTTTGGCATCGGTGATGTAAGTAAAATCCTTTATCCGGAAACCAAGTACCGGTAACTTGTAATGCATCACCTCTATGGGTGTAAAAGGTAAGCCTGCAACTTTAAATGGCTGGCCGCTGATGGTATGTATATCCAGTTCGGGGATTCCGGGGTACTTGTATTCCTGAAAAATATAATAAAATTCACGATGCAGCGCTTCCTGTACACGCGCATCAGCGTATACATCAATAGGGCCATGCTGAACGTAATTGAACCCGCGTATATCATCCAACCCAGCCGTGTGGTCTTTATGTGCATGCGTAAACACCACGGCATCCAGCCGCTTTACATGCTCGCGCAGCATCTGGTATCTGAAATCCGGGCCGGTGTCAACTACCACAACTTTGCCTTCATCCTCTATCATGATGGACGAGCGAAGGCGCTTGTCGCGCTTATCAGTAGATAAGCATATCTCGCAATCACAAGCTATGGGCGGCACTCCCTGCGAAGTTCCGGTTCCTAAAAATGTAATGATCACAGCTGTAATTGGGTTTGTTGTATGTGTTGCAGCAGGGCCAGCTGGCGGTCATCTAATAATTGAACATCAACGGGCAACTGGCGCAGTAACTCCGCAATAGCCAGCAGCTTATTTTCGAGGTTTGAAAATTTATTGATTACAATTACTTTACTGTTTTGCAGCAAGCAGGCGCCTGTTCTGAAATTACCTTTTTCATATCTTACCTTATACCCTGCGCATTTGAGCAGCGTTTCCAGCTTTTCGAGACTATGTTGTGTAACCGGTAACATGCTCGTCAAAAATAAGAAAAGAGAGTGAGGATTGGATAGAGGAATATAGAAAATGAATAAAGTTCGCTTATGCGCAAGTGATTACCTTGTTAATCATCTAATGCCGTCAGATAAACGGTGATGCTAATGGTATAATCATACAAAATACCTGTTTGGACAGGTTCATAAATGTTGGTGGGCCATGAATAATGTTCAATGCCGATATCTTCAATCTGGTAATCTGTTCCCAGCACGTTTAACGGCTCGCCTGTACCAATTTGCCCAATGTCACTATGAGTAACAGCTGCTTTAAAAGCATCCAGGTCGGAAGTGCAGAATAAGGTTTCGTCATCATAGACAAACAGGAACCTGGTTCCTGCATTGGTTTCAAAAGGCTTTAGCATGGCTAAGGGTTTACTTACCTATATAAACCGTTTGAAACACACAAAGGGTTTTCCACGTAATTAATTTTTTATTTAATTTCTTAAAAACGGTTAAACATCTGTTTTATCAAAGAAAACCTGCTTGTAAAACTTAAAATCGTTTAATAAAAGCACGAATGCCAAAAGCGTGTAAAGAGTAACCAGGTATTTAACTGACGGAAAATTAAAACAATAATCCATAAAGGTAATATTTACCCCTAAACCTAAAACCAGCAAAGTGCCTAACCGGGCAGTGCGGGGAACGGCAATGAGTATACCTGCCACCAGTTCAGTCACACCGATAAATTTGGCATAGAATGGTGAGTAACCGAAGAAATACCAAACTAAAGTTATTGAATCAATTCCGTTAATATCTCCGGTTAAATGAAGCTTGGCCAGTTGTATGCCCCAAAGTTTCACTAAGCCATAAACAATGAAAACTACAGCTAATAAAATACGGATGCCGAGAAGTATATATTTTTTTCGTCTCATAAACCAATAAAGTAAGCTGCTTGCTTTCGGACCAAAGTCTTCTTCGGATGTTACACACTGTTATCCATTTACTTTAAAAGAGGCTTACAACATTTGGTACATTTGTATCCGGTTACCGCAGGTATCATCAAACACGGCTATCATCACCGGCCCTGCTTTGGTAACATCCATACTAAACGATACCCCTGCTTGCTTTAACCGCTCAGCTTCGGCCTGTATGCCGGTTACCTGGAAAGCGGTGGCGGGTATACCCTGATCATATAATGCTTTTTGATAAGTTTGGGCTGCCGGATTTTGATTGGGCTCTAATACCAGTTCTACACCATCCATATCATCCGGTGATACTACCGTAAGCCACCTGAACTCTCCCATCGGGATATCGTTTTTCTTTACAAAACCTAATATCTGAGTATAAAATTGAAGTGCCTGCTCCTGCTGTGATACAAAAAGGCTGGTTAATTTGATTTGCATACGCGTAAATCTATTTAAATAATACGATTCCTTCAACCAAAGAATCATTCATCATGATAAAGCCCCACATAATAGCGGGGCTTTATCATTTGCTTTTACAGCAGAACCATTATAAAATCGATTGAGCAACTTGTTACCGGTACTGTTACCGTAAATCCTCTACATCTACACCCGGATGCGCTTTGGCATCAAAGGTAAAATAATTGCCTGCCACTTTAGGGTTGGGTATCAAGTTGCCTAAGGTATAGGTAAACCGGTTGCCGTTTTTGTCGAACAGCTGGGCGCTGTGAATTAATTTGCTGCCCTTATCAATCAGCAGCTTCACCTTAAATATATTCGCCGATGCGCTTAGCGGACTTAGCTCAATACCCTGATATACGTTGCCGCCTTCTTTTTGGTCGCCGGTGTATAAGTATTTATAACCTTTTTCATACATGGTAAACAGCTCGGCCGGATTGACGGCGTTTTCGCTTTTATCTACGTTATTTACCTGCACCTCGTTGTCGCGCTTCAGGTAAGTCCATTGCGTTTTGCCGTCGCTGATAATTTCCTGATCGACGGCAACTTTGCTCACCGGACTATACAGCGTTACTTTAAATTTACCGGTACTTGATTGCGTAATGAGCGTACCGGTTTGCGAACCACGGGTTTCCGTTTGCGGGCTCGACATTGACATGGTAAAATCGGATTTAATGGTAGCGTATGATTTGTACTTACGGCTTACCTGACTTAATATACTTTTAGCCTGACTGTCTTTTTGTGCAAAGGCTGCCCCTGCGGCGGTGACC
>CAXTCH010000244.1:0-5731 GCA_964241945.1 uncultured Mucilaginibacter sp. | reverse complement strand
GCATCTACCCGGCCAATGGCATTCAGGTAGGTAATTTTATAGCCTTTTTGCTCCAGCCTGGTACGGGTTTCGGGGCTTAGGGCGCCTACCTCAGTTTCAATATCATCGGGCAGCCACTGGTGATGGAAGCGTTTGGCGCTTACGGCCTGCTGCATATTCATGTCAAACTCAATTACATCCAAAATCGTCTGAAAAACGGAAGTAATAATGGTACTACCGCCGGGGGTGCCGACAACCATAAACAGCTGACCGTTCTTTTCTACAATAGTGGGCGTCATGCACGAGAGCATGCGTTTGCCCGGCTGTATGCTGTTGGCCTTGCCGCCAATAAGGCCGTACATATTAGGCGTGCCCGGCTTGGAACTGAAATCGTCCATTTCGTTATTCAGCAAAAAGCCTGCGCCTTTTACTACAATCTTCGACCCAAAGCCGCCGTTAAGCGTGGTAGTAATAGCTACGGCATTGCCCTCTTTGTCCACAATAGAAAAATGGGTGGTCTGGTCGCTCTCATAACCCACAAAGCTGCCCGGCTGAATGGCGGAGCTTGGGGTAGCCTGTGTCCAGGTAAAGTTTTCCATGCGGCTTTTCACATAACCCGGCCGCAGCAGGCTATCTACCGGCACTTTGTAAAAATCAGGGTCCCCCAAATACTTCGAGCGGTCGGCATACACACGGCGCTCGGCCTCGGTGATCAGCTGCACGGTCGAATCGCGGTTATAACCCCAGCGGTGCAGCGGGTAAGGCTCTGCTGAGTGCAGCAGTTGCAGCAGGGCAATCCCTCCGCTGGAGGGTGGCGGCATGGTGATGATGTTATAGTCTTTGTACCGACCGGTAATGGCTTTGCGCCATACCGCATGATAGTTTTTTAAATCCGCCAAGGTCATCAGCCCGTTGCCGCTTTTCATTTCAGCTACGATGGCATCGGCCGTTTTGCCTTCGTAAAACCCGGCCCGGCCTTTATCGCTGATCAGTTGCAGTGTGGCCGCCAAATCCGCTTGTACCAGCATATCACCGGCCTGCCAGATATCTTTAATAAAATAAGATTTGCCGGGATTGAGCCGCTTAAAATCCGCCTGGTTATGGTTCAGGTCGGCGGCCAGCCGGGCGGTAATTTTAAAACCGTTGCGTGCCAGATTAATAGCGGGCTGCACTAATTCGGCCCAGGGCAGCTTGCCGTATTTGCGGTGCGCCGCTATCATGCCATCCACCGAGCCGGGCACGCCCGAGGCCTGGTGGGTATGCAAACTCATGTCGGGTATTACGTTGCCCTGCGCATCCAGGTACATATTGGCGCTGGCAGCGGCCGGGGCTTTTTCCCGGTAGTCCAGCGTATTGGTTTGCCCTTTGGCCGACCGGTACACCATAAAACCCCCGCCGCCAATGTTGCCGGCCTCGGGCAGGGTAACTGCCAGGGCAAACTGCACGGCTACGGCGGCATCCACGGCGTTACCACCTTTTTTCAAAACGGCTAAACCGGCCTGGGCGGCATCCGGATAAGCGCACACCACCATACCATTCTGATACACCGACAGGCTGGTTTGTGCCTGCGCAGCAGTGCTTATCAGTAAACTCAGGCTGCCTGCCATCAAACCCAACAGACGGTAAGCAGAACGAAAGGAGAGAAGCTTCATATTCAGGTGCAGAAATAATTTCAGCTTCTAAGCTAAAATATTTTTTGTTTCTTCGTACCGTGATCTGAGCTTTTATCAGGCTTGCAAAATAAAATATTCATATTCAGGCAACTAAACCTTAAGGAGTGCATTGCCTCTAAAAGGAAGGCATTATTTTGGTAACTATGCCGTTACATTACCTTACATAACAAGTTCTTATGAAGAAGTTTACCCTTGCTGTTATTCTTGCCGTATCCGGCCTGTTGCTGGGCAACAGGGCCTGCGCTCAAACCCAAAACAATGGTAACCCGCCTCAAAACCAGGGTCAGGCACCAACCGGGGATGACGGTCAGGCCGTGCCTTACCGTATTGCTGCAGGTTTGAAGTTTGGCGGTTTTGAAAACGGAATTTCCGGCAAGTTTTTTCTGAACGACCGGGCCGCTATTGAGGGCGTATTGGGTTTCCGTTCACACGGCCTGGTGGTAAGCGGCTTATATGAACTTCATCAAACTGCCTTTGGGGTAAAAGAATTGCTGTTTTATTATGGCGCCGGCGCTCACCTGGGCGGTGTAGGCGCCGGGACCTACAAACGTTATAACGGCGACGATTATGACTACCACACCAGTTCCGTACTGTTTGGCGTGGACGGGGTGATCGGTTTGGAATATATTATTCCGAGTTCGCCTATCGCCGTTAGTCTCGACTTAAACCCGCGGGTTGAAATTGCCACCGGTCCTTTCTTTGACCTGGCGCCGGGTTTGGGTATTAAGTATGTTTTTAGATAAGAGGTAAGTCAAAAGTCAAAATTCAAAAGTTAAAACTGCATTAGTGCAATGCAGTGCACCCTAATGAATTACTATCACTTTGGTGCTGTATACTTTGTTGTTCATCTGCACCCGTAATACATAATCACCTGTACCGATATTGGTAGTATTGATAGCGGTAATGTAGTTGCCTGCGTTTACCGTATTTTGTTGTGTATATACGGTCTGCCCGCGGGTGTTGATTAAGGAAACCTTTAACGGACCTGCTGTGGCAATGAGCCCGACGGTAAGCTGCGTAGTAGCAGGTACCGGGAAGACGGTTAGATGAACATCGACCCCGTTGCCGCTGGCATTGCCGGGCTTTAAATACACCAGGGTATTTGACGTAAGTACACAGCCGCCGGGCAGCGTAATTTTTACCTGGTAACTGCCGCTTACCGTTGGCGTATAAATTTGACCCGTTGCGCCGGTAACCGGGATGCCATTAAAATACCATTGATTACCTGAACTGATATTGGAACTGAGCAGCGTGCCGTTAAGTGTAACCGTTGGCTGGGTAACTACCACAGGCACTCGTGCTGCCGATGCACAACCGGCGCTGATAACCTGCACATCATACAAATAATAGTAATACGAACCGGAACCTGTGCCGGCGCTGTTGCCGGTAATACCGAAAATATTACCCGTTGTAAACGGATAACCGCTCACCCCGCTGTTACTGCGGAATAAAGTGGCTCCGTTAAGATAGGCTACGCTGATGGTATAAGTACCTGCCGCCGGCAATGACAAATTGAGCATATACATACTGCCCTGATCATTGGGGTCATCGGGTTGTGCGCCGGCAGCCGGTGTGGTTCGGGTGGCGGTAACCGTAATGGTCGAAGCTGACACAATCTGCCCGCTGGCATTGGTGACGGTAAACCGCAGCCGGCCTGGATTGCCCACATACAGGCGGGCGCTTTGAATAATTACCGGAATCTTGGTTTCTACTTTTACCGTGGTATTGAACTGGTTATAACTGCCGCCGCTGAATGCATTTTTAGTGATGGGGCCAACCGTACCGCTAAAATCATTGATGCCGGCATAGTACGTGTTGTGTACCGGAGCAACGGGTGTTGCTGCATTTGTGCCGTAGGCCACCGGGACAGAATCGGTAGGCGTGGTATACCAAAGCAGTTCGCCGGTGGTAGTGGTACCGGTCAGGATGTACTGCTTACTGTCACTGCAATAATAAGCAGCCAATGCCGACGGCGCTACCGGGGCCCCGGTTACCAGCGTTACGCTTAGCTGGTTGTCGGTTTCAATAACATCGCCCGCCAAATGAACAGTGGCGGTAATGGTATAGGTAGCGCCTGCTACCGTGGTAAAGGTATTGCGCAGTGTAAAGTCGTCCTCGGCCAGTGGTGGCAAGTTACCCGTATAAGTTTGATTGAATGTAGTTACTGCTCCGGCAGGCGAGGTAATAGTTACGGTTACCGGAATAGATGTTAAGGTATCGGTTCCAAAATTTTTTAAATGCAGGGTGATGCTGTTACGGCCGGCGCAGGTGCCGCTCAGGTTGTTGTTATTGATACTGGTGATGCCGGCATCCGTACTTGTTTTTAAAAATTGAACACGATAGTCCTGGGTTTCGCCTTTAGCATAAGTTCCGCAGGGTAGTACACTGGCAGAGTCGCTGGTTTCATTGAGCACCACCCTCATCAAACTATAATTTCCTGGAATAACAGTTGCAGGAACCGTAATGCTTGTGGTATACGTCCCTGTAGATTTAATAATGCCTGTGGTAACCACCTGCTCACCTGCATCGGTAAAACGGCCATTGCCGTTCCAGTCGATAAATACTTTGGCCATCTTATTGAAATTGCCACCGCAGGTGCCAAAACTGATACTCAGCGGATAGGTTTTGCCCTGTTCCAGCCGGGCGGTTAAGGAAGTGTAATCAGAATAGCTGGTGCAGCCCGTTCCACCGTTGTTGTTTAGATTGCTTAGTTTAAAATTAGTGATCTTGGAGTCGGCTGAAGAAGCGGGGGCAGAACGGCAATAGGTAGTTCCGCCGGCACCGGTAACAATAAGGGAATACGGCTGCCTGCCGGATTGCAGGGTATTTTTATGACTTACAGTAATGGTATACGTCTTTCCCGGCGTTGCACCCTCTGCTACTACCTGTTCGATGTTATCCCTGATATTATCGCCCCTGGTTGCAGGTGCTGACGGATGGTCGAAGCTGAGCACCCAGGGCATAAAAGTATTTGTACTGTCGCTGATGCGGATGTCCAGGTCATTTACCAGTTTTGGGGTACGGTTGTTGATGATTCCGTCGGGGGTGATACTGCCTGCCGGGTCCGTCCAGGCAATGGTAGCAGCCAGCGTGCCGCCACTGCCCGACGCCGTGGCCTGAAAGGTTTGTGTTTGCCCCTGCTGCAGCACATTTTCACTGATCAGGCTGCTGCTGCCATTACCGGCTATGGTTTGGGCAGCTTTATTCATATCCAGCAGGCCCCAGCCGTAAATATAATCCGGCCCGGTGTTGCCGCCATCCAGCGCGGTATGGCAGGCCAGCGCTTTAAGCGTTGCCGACCGCATAAAGGTGTTGTTATTTTTCTGCGCATAATATTCCTGCAACAGGTACAGCGACCCGGTAATATTAGCGGTCGACATAGAGGTGCCTGACAGGGTAAGGTAATCGGCCGGCCCCGTGTTATCCGTAGAGAGAACGTTTTCGCCATTGCCCACTACATCGGGCTTAATGCGCCCGTCGTCGGTAGGCCCCCAACTGCTGTAGGCGGTAATAACTGCGCTTTGCGGATTTGCCGGGCCGTAAGGCAAAGGCTCCACCGCGCCTACCGTGATGATGTTTTTTGCTGTTGCCTGTAAGGGAATAATGTCGTACCCGCTGTTATCACTGAGGGTGGAAGGGCGTGTGCCTTTATCAATCAATGTTTGATCGGTACGGCTGCGGAAACCATAATAGTCACCGCCAATACTGGGGCCGTTATCGGTACGGCTGTTGCCTGCTGCAACTACAATGAGGTAGTAAGGCGCACTATAGGCAATTTGGTCATAGGCTTGTGCATAGCTATCATAAAAGCCGAATTTATAGTCGGTGGTATCGCCGGGTAAGCCATACCATTCCCAGCGGGACAGGTCGTCGTTATAATTCCAGCCGGCTATGCTGCCGTACGAATGGTTCGACAGCAGCAGGTTGCCGCCTGCGGCGCTCATTTCGGTAACATCGTTGGTAAAATCGTAAGACTGCAGGGTGGCGGCGCCGAAGGCCATTCCCCTGGCTGGTGCATAAACGCCTTTTGCTATCAGGGTGCCGGCCACATGGGTGGCATGTTCATCGGTGGCTACACC
>CAXTCH010000243.1:0-5741 GCA_964241945.1 uncultured Mucilaginibacter sp. | reverse complement strand
TTTAAAATTAAAAATAAATTGTTTTAAAAGTTAACTGTTTCTCTCAATTGTGAAACCCTTCCGGCCTGTACGCAATTCCTGTTCTTTTAAATTGGATAATTATCTTAAATATTAATTTCGCTGATAGTTGAAGAGACTACAACATTAAGTTGTGATTTTATTGAGGTGTTTTTAATGAATTTCAGCTGACAATTGTAAGCCCTTACTCTTGGTATAAAAGCCTGCAAAATATTACCGGCCATCGAAGTTTTGAATTTTAACAAAATAATAAATAATGACTAATAAGTTATTATTTAGACGAAGCTTTTAAGTTGCATTTACATAAAATGAATAATGACCTTAAGTTAAATAACCTTTAATTCAGTCATCACAGGTAAAAAATGACTTTTATGTAACTTTTATAGATGGTGACCACGTTAAATAGCGTAGATTGATAAATGGAATGGTTCAGACAGGTTCATTTATCGACCTAAACCCTAATTAATGTGAGATGGATTTGGTGAATAAGCGATTTAGGTTGTTTTTTTCTTTAGTTCTTTTGTTTTTTTCCGGTACGGCTTTCAGTGCTAATATTAACTGGACCGGTTCGGTGAACTCTGACTGGAATACCGCCGGCAACTGGTCCGGCGGTGCAGTTCCTGCCAATGGCGATGTAGTAAATATCGGCATTGTGGCAGGTTCTCTTTCTGCCGCCTCTCCTGTAGTCAACTCAACACCTTCGGGCACACCCTCGCTAATCAACGTCGGAAGTTTGCTCACTTCTACCATTACAGTTAGCAGTGGTGCAACATTAAATGCAGGTGCGCTTACCATGAGTGCTACCACTTTAAGTAATCAGTTCATTGTAAACGGTACTTTAAAAATTGCCGGTGATATTACACTGAATAATGGCCTGCTCGGCACCAACCAGATTACTTTAGGCGCAAACAGCACACTCTATTTATCAGGAAATATCAATGGCGGCACATTGGTGCCCTCCAGTTCCGCCACCTCAAAAATTGTGTTAAACGGCACTGCCAATACACAAAGCTTCGGTACAGGCACTACCACTGTTAACGGTAACATCGGTGTGCTGGAAATCAGCAATACTTATAATGCTTCGACCACTTCAAGAGGGGTTACTTTTACCGGCGGTACGGTAAACCATGTCATTGTAGATGCCAATGCTATTTTCAACGCCAACGGCTCATTGGTAGAGGGCACCAATTATTACGCAACCATCGGCGCAAATGCGCTTTATATTTCGCGCAGTACCTTCAATCTGCATGCTAATGATAGTATTGATGTAACCTCTACTTTGCAATTTACAGCCACCAACCAGGTAATCAACTTGTTTAAGCAAAACAGCACGGCTACCAACGTTTGCCCCAATGTAATATTTACCGGTACTACGATAACCATTAACGGCGGACCGGCTACTTATTCGGCCGGCAATGTCAATAATAACTCGGTGTTTTGGGTTCGCGGTTTTCTGGACATCACCAGCACCACCAGTGCTATTACTTATAACGGCGTAAGCTTAATTGATATTGACGGTAATTTTACCGGATCTACTGCCTTAGCCTGCGGTTCGCTGCCTATCAACATTGGCGGTAGCTGGATGAACAGCGGTAATGATGTTTTAATGGGTAAAGTTACTTATGATGGCGATAACAGCAGCAAAACTCAAATAGCAGGTACCAGCGTTACCTACGGAAACACTTTAGCTTTCACCGGGGTATCACCAAAAAAAGTAGCCAGCGGTACCTTAAAAATAGGAGGTAATTTAGATAACTCGGCTGGCAGCAGCGTAGACTTTGTAAGCAACGCTACCACCACACTGATGAACGGCACCGCTGCACAAACTATATTGGGCGGCACCAATACCAACAGCACTTACAGCTCGGATGTAGTAAACGGCACTATACTTTATAATCTGACTATTGCCACCGGCGGCAGTACCGCTGCCGGCAAAACCACTACGTTATCGGGCTATACTAATATTGCACCAAGCGGAATTATAAACCTGACGGTAAGTGGTGGTAAACTGGATGCTTCGGCAAGCAACAGCCTCACCCTGATGTCTACCGCCGGCGGCTCAGCAGCCGTGGGCGATTTAACCAACGGTGGCACAATAACCGGCGCCAGTATGCCCGGCATTGCCGGGAACGTTTATGTACAGCGCTTTTTAACCGGTAACAATTCCATGTATGGCAGTACTTATGTATACCGGGGCTACCGCTTGCTATCGTCACCCGTGAATGTTACTTCGGCTACGGCAAGCACCTCGGCAGCTACGCCTAATTATATCAGCCTAAATTATTTAAAGGGGCAGGCCTCGGGTAACTTTACCTACGGCGGCGCTTTTGTTGCCGGTTCAGGAGGTACTGCAGGCGGCTTCAGCGCGTATAATGCCAATCCTACCGTTTATTTTTATAACGAAAAGCTGGCCAGCAGCAATACTACCTTTACCTCGGGTAAAAATATCGGCATCAATTCCATTACCGGTACGCAGGTAAGTCTGTCGGACGGCGGCACTTATAACATCCCGGTAGGCAATGGTTATATCATGTATTTTGTGGGCCCGGGTACCCGCAGCAGCGGTTCGGCAAGTATAGCGCCGGCCGATGCTATGATGACGGCTCCGGGATACGTGAATCAGGGCACTATCTCGGTAAACCTGTGGTTTGCCCCTGCAGGCGGCTCAGCCGGGCAGCTTTCTTATAATTACCCAACGCTGGCAGCCAGCAGAGCCGGCTTTAATATGGTAGGAAACCCTTACCCTTGCTCATTAAACCTAAGTACTGTAATGGCGGATAACACCGGCATCGATGCTGTTTATCTGCTCAACGACAAAAATCCGGGACAAGCTTATACGGTGTATACGCCTAACGGTACTTCGGCCCCGTCATCGGGATATGTAGTAAGCGGTGAGGGTTTTATGGTGCATGCTACCGGCGCAGGCGCTACACTTACATTTAAGGAAACACAAAAGGCTCCGGCTACACAGCTTACCGGTTCGGCGCTGGTACTGGCTGCCAACCGTTCGGCCAGCCAGGCGCTGAGTGGCTTGTACATGAAAATGGAGCAGGACAGCGTGGTAAATGATTACTGCGGTATTTATTTCAGAAGCGACTGGTCGGACAAGTTTGAAGCAGGGGATGCCATGGATATGGACGGTGCTTCGCCGAGCGTGTATATGTCGAGCTATACCTCCGACGGAATGCGCACCGCAGTAAACCACATGCCTGATTTTCAGCAAAAAACCGCCCGCGTAAAGTTATATACCGATGCCAAAACTTCAGGATTATATAAGCTAAAGCTGGAAGGGGTGCGGAACATTGATACCTTATATAATATATGGTTGATTGACCACTACAAAAAAGATTCGCTGGATATACGCAGCTACGGGACATACGCCTTCAACATTCTAAAAACCGACACCGGCAGCTACGGGGCCAACCGCTTTGAACTGGTAATTCGCCGTAAGACTATGGCCGCTTATCAACTGCGCTCATTTGCGGCGCAAAAGGCAGTTACCGGGGTACGCCTTAACTGGAATACCAACAACGAGGGCAATTATACCGGCTTTGCACTGGAAAAGCTGAACCCGGAAACCAAGCAGTATCAGCTTATATATTCGCGCCAGAGTAACGGGGAAGGAGCTTACAATTATACCGATCTTAATTTGCTGACCACCGGGCCTAACACTTACCGCTTAAAGCAAAGCGATATCGATGGTAATATTTCTTACTCTAACATTGCCACCGTTATTTACGGCAGTCCGAACAACGGCATTCAGCTTTATCCCAACCCGGCACGGGAAAATTTGCAAATCAGCGTAATTACTGATGATGCAACTAAAACCGGGCAAACCTACGTAACCACTATTTATAATTCATCAGGTATAGTAGTGGCCCGCAAAACCTCCAGTAGTAACAGCTGGTCGGCCGAAGTAAGCAGCCTGAGCCCGGGGGCTTATACCGCCGAAATTAAAGATAATAAAGGCGATGTAACCGGCAAAGCTAAGTTTATTAAAGTGCAATAATGATGAGCTGAATTGAAGTACAACAATCCCGCCATTAACAGCAGTAACGGGCGATCTTCTGCAAAGCGTGAGTAATGAATTGCAGTGAACATGAGTAAACGCGGAAGATCTCCTGTTAATGTTTTTAAGATGGCCTTTATCCCCGGTTTATAGATACAATGAGAAGACCCCTGTTAAAACTATACCCTTTTGTGCTGTTACTGGTTGGGCTGTCAGCGCCTGTTGTTGTTTTTGCCCAGGGATTACCCTATAGCAAACCTGATGCTTACGGCGCTTATCCTGCAAATAATCAGGTTTGCTGGCTGGTAGGCGGAGCCTTACTAACAGGCCTGTGGCAACTTTGCCGACTGGGCACAAAAAAAGCCGGTTTGTAATATACAAACCGGCTTTCTATATAAATCACCTTAAAAAATTACATGGTAACGGGCAGTTGTTTAAACATGCCTTCCACTTCTTTCGGGATGTCATTAATGGCTTTTTCCGGGTTACGTTTCAGCTCACCGGTGCCAAAGCCGCGCCATACCACACGGCGGGTGCGGGCATCAATCAGGTCAATGGTGAGTACACCTTCTTTAAAGTGTTCACGAACAGGGTAACCGTAGCCGCCATAGCCACCGTAACCCCATGGACCGCCCCAGCCGCCATAACCACCCCAGCCGCCCCAAAACGGGCGCCAGCCATAACCCCAGCCCCAGCCGGAGTAAAAGCCGCCATAATACGGATAGCTATAGCCATTACGGGTGCCGCGGTCAACTGTGGTAGAATACTGCACCAGCAAATCGGCGTTGCCGTTAGCCGAATAGGTTAAACCTTTAGCTGTTAAAGCAGCAATAGTAGCCTGCTTAATACGATCGGCTGCCGCAGGGTTGTTATAATACTTGTTGTTGTTAATGTAATTCAGCTGATGCGGAACCGGGCTGTTAATCGGTGGCATAGCAGTATTGGCGTTGCCCTCGGGTACCAGCGTGAAAGAGCGGTACTGACGAACGTTGAGATGAGTGGCACCCGCCTTGTAATAATTATAGCTGGTACAAGCTGACCACGCTAAAGCAATTAAGATAAATACAGCGATAAAACTAAATTTTTTCATGGGGTATTCTAAGAATTATCTATTAGACTAATAACTGTGCAATGGTTTAATTAAGTATGCTGAAAATCGTAAAAAAAATTGATATTTTCTTGAACTCAATCTGCGTATTAACTTATGCTTGCTGTTGATTAAACTATAAATAATTTGAAGTTGTTTGTAAAGCAAATACTATTCTTTTCACTCGAAAAATCCAGCTTATCAGTAGCAGTCAGCTGTAATAAATTTAGCGGGTTATGGGTCTGCTATTACAGGTTCGTAAAAATAAATAGCACTTCTGCAACAACCGGAAGGAAAAAAGTGAATAAAAATTATTATCTTTGCCGTCCGTTTAACAGAAATTAATACAAACCCCATAAAGTATTTTATTTAATGGAACAAACCGTAGAACAAAAGCTGAAGGCTTTGTACGAACTCCAAACCATTCATACTAAAATTGACCGGATACGCCAGGTGCGTGGTGAACTGCCTATGGAAGTGGCCGACCTGGAAGATGAAGTGGCCGGACTGGAAACCCGTATCCAGAAAATAAAAAATGAACTGGATGATTTGGAAGATGATATTGTAACCCGTAAAAACCTGATTAAGGAAGCGCAGAACAACATCAAAAAATATGAAGGGCAGCTG
>CAXTCH010000242.1:0-5747 GCA_964241945.1 uncultured Mucilaginibacter sp. | reverse complement strand
GGTCAATATGTATCAGCGAATCATGGGTGATGGCCAGCAGCAGATCCGGCCGTTTTTTATCGGGACCGTTGAAAATTATATGATCGCCTTGCACGCCGTTTTGCACGGCTTTTTGGTATTCAAAACCCGACACCACCTCGGCCCAGCTACCTTCCTGGTGAAAAACATTGCATACAGCATTCAGGTAATTGGTTTTATAACTCCAGGCAAATTTCACCCTCGGGTAACGGGTTTTGAATGCCCGCAACGCCGAACGGCAGTTACGGCGTATCTGCTTTTCAGACAGCACAAACACCGGTGAACCAAACTCTTCAATCAGGCTGCTTACCGCAACGCCGTCAATATCTTTTACAGGCTGCAGCGCAGTTTGAATGCCAAACTTATTCATAGTCCCAGTGCTCAATTTTTTAATAAGCGGGCGTTCGTACTTCAACTTTCGCATGGTATGATTGAGTTCAAATTCGTGCAAATCTATAGTTCGCCGAAGGCTGAAAGTTGCTGAAATTCCTGCACATCTGCAATATGGTCCCACGCATAGCGGATAAACATCTTTCCTGCCTGGTAACCGGCAAACGCTTCAACAGACTCATTCAAAGCCAGTTTCACTAAAGCCGCTGGCTGGTTTTGCCCGGCTGCTGCGGTTAAATAAACCCAGGCCGGAAAGCGGGGGTTCACTTCCAAAATATAAGCTTCGCCCGACTGCGTACGCATGATCTCCAGTTCAAAACCGCCGCGCCAATGCGTAGCGGCCGTAAACCGTCGTGCTAAATCAAGCAAAGCGTCATCCTCAATGGTGATGCCTGCCCAAGCTTTACCTTTGTCGGTGATGTATAGCTTACGCATGGGAATGATACTTAGCGTACCACCATTGCCGTCACCCAATGCGGCAATATTAATTTCCGAACCCTGAACAAAGCGCTGTATAATTACCGGTGTGCCCCATTTTGCACTCAGCCGGTAATAGGCGCGCCGGGCATGGTCGGGCGTTTGTACAATCTCCGCTTCATAAAACTTGCCTTTTACCACCAAGGGAAAGTTAAGCTCTTCAGCTGCTTTTACCAGTTCCTCCGCCTTATTAATTAACCGCGTGGCCGGGGCTTTCAGGTTATACTGTTCGCAAAAGTCGGCAAGGTGTATCTTATCACGTGCCTCAAATTGCTGTGAGGTGGGCAGAAAGGAGTGGATTCCCATCTGCTTCAGTTCCCCGCTGATTTTTATAAAATTAAGCAGTTCCGCATCAAAATTCGGGATGATTAAGTTTAGCTGCTCTTTACTGTGAATATATTGAAGGCGTTGCAGCAACGCACTACTGCCTGCCGAGGGGTAGGGAATCTGGTACGTTTTATCTACTATATCATGCAGATAAATACCCGGCTCTAATGATTCATACGCAAGCCCGATAATGCGAACCGGCCTGTTCAAACCCTCACGCAGCGCCCGGATAACGGCAACGCCCGGGCCCGGGCTGTCAATAGCATTAAGCCCGGTTACGGCAATCACCAGTGCAGGTACGTCAGTATCCATTTACCAAATCAAGCTTTGGCTTCTACCAGGTTGGCTTCCTTCAACTGGTGCACCCAGTCTTCCCAGTCACGCTCCACCTGTGCCAAATCCACCTCGTAAAGTTCGGTTAACTCCATTTTAATTTCCTGCGCACTCCTTCCACTCTTCATCAACGCCAAAATGCAGGCGGCCACCGAATTACTGGTATATGAGTCGCCGGTTGTAGGATTAAAAATAAAACCGCTCTCGCTGGTGGCAATATTACTCTTCAGTCTCATATGGGTTTATGATTAAACGAAATTGCATTAATTATGTTTAGCCGGCGCCTTAGTCCTCATCCCTTGAGAATAACAGCCATACACTTGCTGTCATCAAAAAAGTAATAGCGCAAAACATACTTAACAACTTGATTAGTATTCTCATACAGGGAATCTATTAGTAAATCAGATATAACTGAATGTGAATTTACCGGCTGCTAACCACAGCTTTTTTAAACTATACTGCTGCTTTGATGTCCACCAGCGACTGTATGTTCAGTGCAAGCTGCTCAGCATCGTAAGGTTTCATAAACATGGCATCGCAACTGTACTGATGCACGTCTACTTTTTTAGTAACGTAGTCGGAAAGCAAAATCACCGGAACTTTAGCCAGTTCACTGTCTTGTTTAAAATTGTTGCAAACCACCTTGGCGTGGTCATCAACAGATGAAAAATCAAGAATAATCAGATCAGGGCGCGACAACTTGGCAATCTGGAATACGGCATTGCAATCCGACGTAATCTGTACATCAGAGTACCCGTAATACATAATTTCGTCGGCCAGTTCCAGGCTTTCGTTGTTCTGATCTAAAACTAATAAGTGCTTTTGCATACAGCTGTTGCTAAAAATTTGGTTGCATAAATAAAATCACATACCCAAATGTAGCATTCGGTAAAGGTGTGCAGGCATGGGGTATCGGTAAATAGACTGTTTGTATAGATAAATAGTTTAACGGCAATTTTTAAATTTTTGCCCAGCTGCGAACACTTTCGCTGTAACTGTCGCCAATGGGTAATTCTATGCCGGCTAACTTAAGCTTACGGTTATGGATGGATTTAACTTTGCTTACGGCAATAATGTAGCTTCGGTGAATGCGCTTGAATTGTTCGGCAGGCAGCTTTTCAAGCGCTTTTTTCAGGGGCATTAAAGTCAGCACCGGCTTAGTTTCGCCGGTTGTATGTATTTTAATGTAATCCTCCATACTTTCAATGTATTCAATATCAGCCAGGTTCACTTTCACCATGCGGTATTCTGAATACACATACAGGTTTTCCTGCTGCTGCTCGGGTTTACTGTCGTGTTTATACTGGTAAAAGTCAACCGCCTTCTCCACCGCCTTGGTAAACCGATTGAGGTCGATGGGTTTTAACAGATAATCTAACGCCTCCAGCTCGAAGCCTTCAAAAGCAAAATTCTTATAAGCCGTAGTAAAAATAACCATTGGTTTTTCGGTCAGCGAGCGCACCAGATCCAGCCCGGTAATATCCGGCATATTGATATCCACAAACAACAAGTCAACCGGATTGCGCTTTAAATATTCAGCGCCGCTAACGGCATCTTCAAACGTATGCAGCAGTTGCAGAGCCGGAAAGCGGCTAATATACTGCCCAAGCAGCTCCAAAGCCAAAGGCTCGTCATCAATAGCAACACATCGTAATTTTTTCATTTGTCGGTTTCTATCAGGTCAGGATTAATTTTACAATAAATACGCCGTCTTCACTGGTGATTTGCAGTTGATGCCTGCCGGGATACAGATGCTGCAAGCGCTGCCGGGTATTGGCAATACCGATACCGGTACGCTCGGTTACCGAAGTCCGGTTATTGAATATCCGGTTCTGGCAGCAAAATCTGATTTCAGTTCCGGTTATTTTAATTTCAACGCAAATTTTGCTGGTGTCCTGTTTGCTCACGCCATACTTAAAGGTATTTTCCACAAACGACATCAGGATGAGAGGGGCAATGCGCTGGTGGGTAATTTCGCCCTCCACCTTAAAATTGACTTCCGTTTTCTTCCCTAAGCGCAACCGCTGCAAGTCGATGTAATCTTTCAGGCAATCGATGTCGCTTTGCAGTGGTACAAAATCCTGGGTTACATCATCGGTTACATAACGCATAATGTTCGACAGCTTCATGATACTTTCCGGCGTATGCTGGCTGTTCATTACCGACAGCGTATAAATGTTATTGAGCGTATTAAACAAAAAATGCGGATTGATCTGTGCTTTAAGAAAGGAGAGTTCAGCATGCACTTTTTCATTTTCTGCCGTAATTATTTTTTGCTCAGTAGTTTGCCATTGCTCTACCGTACGTACGGAAAGGCTGAGGGCGGTAATGATAACAAACAGTACAAGGCTCACTACATCAATAGCGCTTGAGTGCTGCCAAAGGGGCGGTAAGCCCGAGGGTTTACTTTCCGGCACCTGCATTCGCAACTCATGGTGCGGAAGCTCTCCGTAATAAACAGAACCAGAAGGGCCTGCCGGCGCTGTATCTATAGGCAATTTAGTATTTAAACCGTCGGGCGGGGGCGGCCCTGCCGCAGCTACCGCCGCCTGGATGCGGGGGTTATGCCCTAATAGTTTATCAAAAGGTTGTAAAAAGTAAACCAAGTAAAATAAAGCAATAACGCTTAACGCATAAACTGTATACTTTTTCCTGAGAAAAAAATAGGGGATAAGCACCCGCAAATTGAAGTAAAACAGGAATAAGTAGGTAAGGCAAAATAGCCAGTAATAGGAAGAGGTAAGTAATACCCAGGCGCTGTTTTCTTTATTGCCGCTGTTGAGGAACAGTACGGGCAAAATTAAAAACAGCAGCCAGCCTGTAATGTGTATAATGAGTGTACTAATCCTGATGCGAAACATGAATGGGGTTTACCGGTAAACAATAATCGTAAAAATAATGGTCAGGATAATTTGTTGCGGACAATAAATTGCTACCAGATATTATTTTCAAGCCTTGGTAATTCGAACACAAAGATGCGGGCAGTATTAAACCACTTCATCACAGCATCGATTAAAGCACATTTTGTACCGATAAACTTTTTAAGTGTTAGTCAGCATGTACAGCTTTTAGCGTAAAACTTACGCTGAAAGGGCTGATAATTAACACTTTTTGTTAACAAATGTGAGTAAAATGAAGTATTTGCGTTAGGTGAATCGGCATCATAATTGTAAATCAATAACTTATGATAACTACCGTTCACTTCACTTTTTATGCAGATACTTATGAATGCCTTTTACGAAAGATTGTACAGGTTCGGCGCCTTGCTAAGCAAAGCCAGCGAACAGAGTGGTGAAAACATCGTTGATGTAGTGACTGTGATACATCCCGGTTACCCGGTTGTTTCCCACACCCGCAGCACTACGCCGAAACTGGTTTTTAAACAGGAATGCCCTATTTATCTTCGCCGGAAAATCAGAAAAATCATGCGAAGCGCTTTTCGCCCGGCGGAATCCGGGCAGGCGTAATTAGGGGAAGAGCCGATTTATTTAATTTCGCAGTCTGTAAGCTTAAGCTTTTACGGGAAATGCGTGAAATTCCGGTAAAACTTATAGGTATACGTTCTTGTTAGAACTGGGTTCAAACCGGAGGCGAAAAAATGACGGATCGAAAAATACCAGGCGGCGCTATTGGATTGCCCATTAGCAGGGTAGAAGCTGTGGCCAAAGTAACCGGTAAAGCGCAGTATGCGGCTGAGTATGCCTTAAAAGATATTGCCTACGGTGTTCTGGTGACCAGTACCATCACCAAAGGTTGTATCACCGTCATCAACAGTCAGGTTGCGGAGCAATTGCCGGGTGTACTGGCGGTAGTCAGCCACCTCAACCGGCCAGAGGTGCCGGGCTACCATGAAAAATCGGGTCAACCTATTCCGATATTTTACGGTCAGCCCTTTCGCTTGTTTTATGATGACCAGGTATATCATAACCAACAGCCGGTTGCGCTGGTGATAGCAGAAACACTGGAACAAGCGCAGTATGCGGCCACGCTGATTCAAATCAGCTACCAGGAAAGCAATTTTAATACGGATATATATAATGGTTTATCCGCCGCATTCACCCCGGCAAATTCTGCAAACTATCAGCGTGGTAAGGAAGGTGCATGGGGGACATCACCGGTAAAAATTGAAGCGGAATATCACACGCCCCGCCAGGTGCACAACCCTATGGAACCTCATGCCGCTACCGCCTGCTGGGCTAACG
>CAXTCH010000241.1:0-5767 GCA_964241945.1 uncultured Mucilaginibacter sp. | reverse complement strand
AAGCTGATTGCGGCGCGTATCGTTACTTACTTTACCAGAGTAGCAGATGTAAATAAAGATGGCTGGGCCGACATTTATGTCACCAATGATTACAATGAACCCGATTATCTGTATATCAATAATCATAATGGAACCTTTACTGATAAATCGAAAGAAATGCTGCGCCACTTATCGCATTTCTCAATGGGGGTAGATATTGCCGATTTCAACAACGATGCGCAGCCAGATATATTAACCTTGGATATGCTGCCGGCCGATAATCACCGGCAAAAATCATTACAGCTGGAGGAAAATTATGAATCGTTTGAGCTGATGCTTAACCAGGATTTGTACAAACAGTATATGCGCAATATGCTGCAACTTAATAATGGCAACGGGACTTTTAGCGAAATAGCACAGCTGGCAGGCTTATCCAACACCGATTGGAGCTGGTGCCCCTTAATTGCCGATTTTGATAACGATGGTTATAAAGACATCTTTATCAGCAACGGTTACTTACGCGATTATACCAATAAAGATTTTTTACGTTACTGGGGAGATTATAAAATCAAAAAGGCAATGGCCCGCGAACCCTTCCTGTTGATGGATTTGGTTACGGCTATGCCCTCTACTTCCGTACCCGATTATATTTTCAAAAACAACCACAACCTTACGTTCACCAACAAGCAGGAAGAATGGGGATTAAATCAGCCTAATATTTCCAGTGGTGCCGTATATGCCGATTTGGACAACGATGGCGACTTAGACTTGGTTGTCAACAATATTAATCAGCCGGCATCCATTTACCGCAATACCAGCCGTGAGGAAAACCATACCTTCTATCTGGCAGTAAAACTAAAAGGTATAGGCGCTAATACCAACGCTATCGGCGCAAAAGTTTCGGTATATACCAAAGGAGGGAATGTACAATACCAGGAGGTAAATCCTAACCGGGGTTACCTGGCCTGTGTATCTACCACCCTCAATTTCGGGTTGGGCAATCAGCAGGGGGTTGATTCAGTTCGTGTTATCTGGCCTGATCAGTCTTCACAACTGATGACCCAAGTAAAACCCAATCAGTTACTCGAAATACAGGAACAGCAAGGCAAACCGGCACCGCTTGCCGCGGTAGTACAAAAACCGGTATTTAAGCGCACCGATGCCCCTATCGGCTTTACGCCTGATGCCATTACGCTCAATGATTTCAAGAGGCAATTGCTGATGTTATTTATGTACTCAAAAACCGCTCCTGTAATTGCCAAAGCCGACGTAAATAACGACGGCATGGAAGACCTGTTTATAAGCGGCACCAATAACAGCCCCGGCAAAATTTATATACAGCAAACCGGCGGGAAATTTACAGAAGCTGAGCTGGTACGCGGCATTACCACAAACATCGGCACCATTGCTGCAGCCACTTTTTTTGATGCCAATGGCGACGGGCGTCCGGATTTATACCTGGCAAAAGGCGGTTATGCATTATATGAGCCGGGTACAGATGAGCTACAGGATGAATTGTACCTGAATGATGGCAAAGGCCGCTTTGTATACTCGAGTATTGCTTTACCTGTGCTGAATACCAGCAGTAAAAGTTGTGTAAGATACTCTGATATAGACGGCGATGGTGATATGGACCTTTTTGTAGGCGGCCGTGTAATACCGGGCAAATATCCGTCCCCTCCGCAAAGCTATCTGCTTATTAATAATGGCAAAGGCAAATTTACCGCAGCTGCAATCCCCTTTGCTAATATCGGCATGGTTACCGATGCGCAATGGATTGACTTAAACGGTGATAAACGTAAGGACCTGGTAATTTGTGGTGAAATGATGCCGATAAGCGTGTGGATCAATACACCACAGGGCTTTAAAGATGAAACCGGTACTTATTTTAATGCGCCGCAAAAAGGTTTTTGGTTTAAACTGAATTTTGCTGATGTAAACGGTGATGGTAAGCCCGACTTAATAACGGGCAATTTAGGCCTCAACAGCCAGATTCATGCCTCGGAAAAAGAACCGGCTGAATTATATTATGCCGATTTTGATAATAACGGCTCCATTGACCCGTTCTTGAACTTTTACGTACAGGGTAAAAGTTACCCGTTTGTAAGTCGTGATGAATTGAACGAAGAAATTTACCCGATGCGGAGACGTTTTACCTCGTACAAAGCGTATGCGGATGCTACCATCAATGAAATGTTTACCACTGATGAGTTAAGCAAAGCAGCCAGATTGGAGGCCAACGAAAGCCGGACGATGTGTTATATCAACCAAAACGGAAAATTTGTAGCGGTTGAATTACCGATGGAGGCCCAGTTCTCCGTAGTTTCGCAAATTATAAGCGGCGATTTTAACCACGACGGGCACACGGACCTGCTGTTGCTGGGCAATCATTCCGACAACCGGTTAAAGCTGGGCAGTATAGACGCCAATTATGGCTGTTTACTTACAGGCGATGGCAAAGGCGGATTTACCTATGTAAGTCAGCCCGTATCAGGTTTGAATATTATAGGTGATGTAAAATCGGCCACCGAGATTACCATTAATCATCTTCCTTATCTGCTGATCGGGGTTAGTGATGGACCGCTGCAATTTTATAAAGAGTAATGAACAGTTATCAGAAGTTCCTTTTACCCTTATACCTGCTTTTTATTTTGAGCCGTGGCGCGCAGGCGCATTCCAAGCCGGCTTTTCCTGATTATTTGCAACCCCGTCTGGCTATTAATGCCATTAATATGGTAATGGTGCATGATGTGGTAAGCCCGCCTGTAGCAGGCCGGTATTATGCCTATACCATGCTGGGGGCTTACAACATTATCGCTGCCCATGATAAGGATTTGCCCCCTTTACAAAATTTTATTAAAAGCTATACTGCCGGCACCGGATTAGATACCCTCACCATAAAATATGATTACCGGATAGCAGCCTACTATTGCATGCTGGAGACTGCTAAGCGATTACTGCCTTCCGGCCCCTCATTAGAGGATGATGAACAAAGTTTTGTTGAGCTACTGCAAAAAAAAGGTATTAAGCAAGACCTCATTAAGGCATCGGTAAAGGCGGCAGAAGCTGCTTCGGCCGCCGTAGTGGCTTATTCAAAAACCGACCACTACAACTTGATAAGCGCCTTAAAACGTTATACTCCACTAACTCAGGAAGGTAAATGGTACCCTACCCCACCTGCTTATATTGAAGCAGTAGAACCTAACTGGAGATCCATACGCCCAATGGTGATGGAGTCATCGCAGCAGTTTAAGCCCAAGCCGCTTATCGCTTTCAGCCGGGATACCGCTTCAGGTTTTTATAAACAGGTAAAAGCTGTATACGATGCTTCCAAACATTTAACCGACGACCAAAACACCATGGCTTTGTTTTGGGATTGCAACCCGTTTGCGGTAACTACTTCAGGGCATATGTCTATCGGTTTTAAAAAAATAAGCCCCGGCGGGCACTGGATGAACATTGCCGGATTGGTTGCCCAGCAGGCCGGTTTAAATTTTGACCAATCGGTTATTGTACTTACCGTAGAAAGCATTGCATTAATGGATGCCTTCATCAGCTGCTGGGAAGAGAAATATAACAGTAATCGCATCCGGCCCGAAACTTACATCAACCGGTATATGGATATACGCTGGCGCCCGGTGCTGCAAACGCCGCCCTTCCCTGAATATACCAGCGGGCATGCGGTAATTTCCTGCGCTTCGGCAGAGGTACTTACTTACCTGTTAGGCGATCATTTGAAATATAACGATGATACTGAAATTCCGTTCGGCAGCGGCGAGCGTTCGTTTACTTCATTCAGGCAGGCAGCTGCCGAAGCCTCTGTGTCCCGCTTTTATGGCGGCATCCACTACATGGAAAGCATTGATAATGGCAATGACCAGGGCAAACGTATCGGCGATTATATTGTGACTGTTATTCAAAAAGCAGGCATCCGTCCGGTTCGCTAAAATCAGCTGGTTATTATTTATATTTATACCTGCCTCTGTTTATACATTAATTTATGCGCTTTAAGTTTCTGCTTATTGGGTTTCTGTTCATTGCGGTTACCGTTATCAGTTTAAATTCTTTTACCCGGATTAAACCTGTAAGTTACGATGAGCAGGGACGGCTGCTGTTCGTCAGGCATTGCGGTGTTTGCCATGTATTACCTGACCCACAGAGCCTTACCAAAGATATATGGCAATACCATGTGCTGCCTGTAATGGCCGCCCGCATGGGCATCATTTATCCTAATTACGACCCCTTACGTGGATTATCTCCTGAAGAAAAACAACTGGTAAATGAACATCACATTATTCCCGATGAGCCGCAACTAAGTAATGAGGATTGGGCTAAATTAAATGCTTACGTGGTAACCCATGCGCCAGATAGCATCGCCATAGACCAAAGCCGCTTTAACCGGGATGCGCCCCTTAAACAGTTTGTACGAAACGATGTGGAAGTAGACCGCCAGTCGCCGTCGCTGATTACCGGTTTAAAATACGATACCACTACTCAAACCTTATGGATAGGCAATTATTATAATCAGGTACTCAACTGGAAATATAACAAAGGCACCGTAAAAACTATTAAAACGCAAAGCCCGGCAGTTGATTTTAACTTTTACAAAGGCAACACCTATCTAACAGAAATCGGTAAGCTATACCCCACTGAACTGAGTTTAGGCAGCTATGTGCAGCTAAATGATACGGTAGCTTTACCTTTAACCCCATTGCTGCATCGCCCGGTAAATGCCGCAATTGAAGATTTAAATAACGATGGCAAGCCTGAGATTGTGGTATGCAACTTTGGAAATAAAATAGGCTCCCTATCATTATTTAAGCAGGATAATGCCGGCAAATACAAAGAGCAGCTATTGCTGCCCCTGCCCGGTGCTATCAAATGTTATGTGAAAGACATGAACGGCGACGGAAAAAAAGATATTGTTGCCCTGTTTGCGCAGGGAGATGAAAGCGTATTCATCTTTTATCAGAAAGATAATCTGAAATTCTCAGCTAACCGGGTATTGCGCTTTCCGCCCAATTATGGCACTACAGATATGGTGCTGGTTGACTATAACCATGACGGCAAAACAGACATTGTAACCGTACACGGCGACAATGCTGATTATTCCAACATTTTGAAACCCTACCATGGCATTCGGGTAAATATTAACGAGGGCGGGAATGAATACAAAGAGAAGTTTTTTTATCCCATTTATGGCGTAACCCGTGTACTGGCAGACGACTTTGACAAAGATGGCGATATAGATTTTGTTGCCACCTCCTTTTTCCCTGATTTTGGCCGACTGGTAGATGAATCTTTTATTTATCTGGAAAATACCAATAGCACACAGTACCAGTTTAAACCTTACACGCTGAAAAGCGAAATACCGGTAAAGACGCTTACGCTTGAAAAAGCAGATATTGACGGCGACGGCGATATGGATATAATTGCCGGCAACTTTGCTCAAAGTCCCGGCCGAGTACCCCAGGCACTTGATGAAAAATGGAAATCAGCACCTTACGGGCTTACTTTGTTTATCAACCAATTGCATTCCAAGTAAAAATTATTGGATAACAGATCCTAAGAATGGAGCAAATTATCGGATATCCATGGTGATACCGATACCCTCTTGAAAAGAAACCGATGCTTGGTAGCCCAGCAGCTCCTGCACCTTAGTAATATCAGCCTGGCTATGGCGTACATCGCCTTGGCGGTTTGGCCCGTATACAGGGCTGATGACTGTACCCTGCAAAACGGCAATATGCTGCCAGAGTCGGTTTAATGAAATCTGTTCCCCGCAGGC
>CAXTCH010000240.1:0-5768 GCA_964241945.1 uncultured Mucilaginibacter sp. | reverse complement strand
TCGGCGACGACCGCCTGCAGCAGGAAATACAGGGCCAGGTTGAACCCGACTCCTTTACCCACGGCACCTCCGCTCAGCGTGTCTACTGGTTCAAAAAAGGTTTCGAAACCGGCGATATAAAGCAGGGAAATACGTTTGGGGATGCGAGTTTGAATTGAGGTAGGGTTTAGTTATGGCTGATGTACATTCTAAAGAAACGCGCAGCTATAATATGTCGCGTATTAAAAGCAAGAACACCAAATCTAAACTTTTAGTCCGAAAATTTTTACACAAAAACGGGTTTAGGTATCGCCTGCACGTTAAAACATTACCCGGCAAACCCGATATAGTACTACCCAAGTACAAGACGGTTATATTTGTTCATGGCTGTTTTTGGCATGGGCATGAGGGTTGTCGGTACTTTGTAGTTCCTAAAACCCGTACTGAATGGTGGCTTCACAAGATTGCCACTAATACAGGCAATGACAATAAAACACAAATGCATTTGAAAAATATGGGCTGAAGGATAGTTACTTTATGGGAATGTGAGTTAAAAAAAGCTAATATCGATTTAACATTGCCCCATTTACTCACCACTTTAAAAGGTCAATAACTTTCCCAAAAGTTTACTTATATCCGATTGACTTATCGAAGCTAAGCTGATAGCTTTGATGTATGTTCAATATCAAGTTTCATTACCTCTATCGCGATGGTGCTAACTATAAAAACTTCAGCTTTGTCATATTTGACATCCCAACCATGTAAGTGTAAAATACCTTATCCCAATTATTCAATCCAAACTTATAGATGGCACTTGGTTTTACGCCAGCCAATGAAAGCTTCCTGACCTTCACTTTGGCAGTTGGGATGATGAAATTGACCATACCTTTCATGAATTTGAAATGGTAGAATATACCGATGAACCAACCAATACATTGCTTACCTTAGCAGAGTTCATGCAACTGATAGAATACACGAACTGGATTGAGTAAAGCGATGAAACCCATTATTTATACCCTTGTCCTCGGCATAATCATCCTCTCCTCCTGCTCGCCTAAAGTAGTGCCAAGCCGTTATGCGGCTACGGATAAGGTGTATACCGAGCATGTAAAGGGATATGTAGAAAAAATTGAGCAAACACTGCCGGTACAGCTGACGGATAGTTTGGGCGTACTGATTCCGTCGCAGTGGGTGGGTACGGTTAACTCGGGCATCCGCAAGGCCAACTATGTGATTTTACATTATACCGCGCAGGATTCGCTGGCGCAAACCATTAAAACCTTTACCATCCCCGCTACCGAAGTAAGCGCCCACTACGTAGTAGGCCGCGACGGTAAAATTGTGCATATGGTAAACGACTACCTGCGTGCCAACCAGGCCGGTTTGGGCAAATGGGGCAGCGTAACGGATATGAACAGCTGCTCCTTAGGTATTGAAATTGACAACAACGGCAGTGAGCCTTTCAGCGATGTGCAGATCAAAAGTCTGCTTTCCCTGCTAACTTACTTGAAAAAGACCTACAACATCCCTACGGCTAACTTTATCGGTCACCAGGATTTTGCCCCCAAACGCAAGCCCGACCAAGGCCCACTGTTCCCCTGGAAATTGCTGGCTCAAAAGGGTTTCGGTTACTGGAGCGATGATGTACTGGAACTGCCGCCTGCCGGTTTCGATGTACAAACCGCCCTGCGCCTCATTGGCTATGATACCAGCAATCTGAACGCCGCCATTGTGGCCTTTAAGCGCCACTTTGTACAGCAAGACAGCAAACCCGTTTTAAGTCAACTGGATTTGAACGTGCTGTACAACGTATATCAAAAATATTGAGCGCTTAGAGTCGGGGATTTAATGCAATCCTATAAGCCAGGTGTTTGTGAGAGGAACGAACCTACCTTAAACCATACAGAGAGCGGCTTTGCAAATTGACGATGGCTTCTTCTTAACCCGCACTGATGCGCCTGTTTTACATCAATACTTAATCAATTTTTTCATCATTTCCGACAGCCGGGCTCTGGCCAGAAACTGATCCTCCAGTCCCTTGTTCATCGGGATACCGGTATCCAGGCTGGCACAGCGGAGTATCGGGGCCTCAAGGTATTCAAAGCAATGCTCGGCAATGTGGGCGGCAATTTCGCCGCCAAAGCCGCTAGTTAATGTATCTTCATGCAAAATCAATACCCGGCCGGTTTTTTTCACGCTGGCTTCCACCGCCTCTTTATCCCAGGGCTGCAAGCTGCGCAGGTCGATGATCTCCACCTGATGTTCCGGATGTTCCTTTGTCCATTCCAACGCCCAATGAACGCCCAGACCGTAGGTAATGACGGAAGCCTGGCTGCCTTCCAGCACCGTATGAGCTTTACCTATTTCAACGGTATAATTACCGTCGGGTACCTCGCCGGTCAAGCTGCGGTACAAATATTTGTGCTCAAAATAAATTACAGGGTTCGGGTCATCAATGGCCGCCATTAATAAACCCTTGGCATCATCAGGAAAGGCCGGGTAAACTACTTTCAATCCGGGCGTTTTGGTAAACCAGGCTTCGTTACTTTGCGAATGAAACGGTCCGGCTCCGGTACCTGCACCGGCCGGCATCCGGATCACCACATCGGCTGCCTGCCCCCAGCGGTAATGCGTTTTGGCCAGGTTGTTGACAATCTGATTAAAGCCGCAGGTTACAAAATCGGCAAACTGCATTTCTACCACCGATTTATAACCGTTAACAGCCAGCCCCAGGGCAGTGCCCACAATGGCCGATTCGCACAGCGGCGTATTACGCACGCGCGCTTTGCCAAACTCATTTACAAAACCTTCGGTTACTTTAAAAGCACCGCCGTATTCGGCAATATCCTGCCCCATCAGCACCAGGTTAGGGTACTGGCGCATGCTCAGGCGCAGGCCATTACTGATGGCATCAATATAGCGCTTGGTGCTGGTCAACTGCGGCGCGGCCGCCACCCATACTTGTCTTTCGGGAGCAGGGGCATACATATCCTGCACTTCGGCAGAGGTATTGGGAGTAAGTTCAGCTTCGCTAAGCACTTTTTCCAATTCCGCATCAATCAGGGGCATCATTTCGCCGCGAATGTATTCCGGCCATTCGGGGCGGATAACATAATTGTTGATCAGCATTTTTTCAAATGCAGCTACCGGGTCTTTTGCCTGCCATTCTTCAAGTAAATGTGGCGGCACATATTTCACACCGGAGGCTTCTTCATGCCCCCGCATACGGAAGGTTACGCATTCCAGCAGTACCGGGCGTGGATTTTGGCGCATACCGGCAGCCAGCTCGCGCACGGTATGATAGACTTCTAAAAAGTTGTTGCCATCTATACGATGGCCTTCTATGCCGTAGCCAATGGCTTTGTCTACCAAACGGTCACATTTAAACTGCTCGTGCGTGGGGGTTGACAGTGCGTAGCCATTGTTTTCTACCAAAAATATAACCGGCAGGTTCCACACGGCGGCTACATTCAGGGCCTCATGAAAATCACCCTCGCTGGTAGCCCCCTCGCCGGTAAAGGCAAGGGTCACTTTGTGATGACGGTCGAGCACATCGGCCAGCGCAATACCATCGGCCACGGCTAATTGCGGCCCGAGGTGTGAAATCATCCCGATAATGTGGTGCTCCTGCGTACCAAAATGGAAAGAGCGATCGCGCCCCTTGGTAAAACCCGAGGGCTTGCCCTGCCATTGCGCCATCAGCCTGGATAAAGCGATATTGCGTGTGGTAAAAACGCCCAGGTTGCGGTGCGTGGGTAGTATGTATTCGTCGGGCTGCAAAGCTAACGTACTGCCTACCGCTATGGCCTCTTGCCCGATGCCCGAAAACCATTTGCTGATGCGTCCCTGCCTCAGCAGCAGCAGCATTTTTTCTTCAATTAAACGCGGCCACAATAAGGATTTGTAAAAACTGATTAAGGAGCTGTTATCTAAGTGCCGCCGGTCGAAATTCATTTAGCGAATCTAATAAAGTTTGGGTGATTTGAAAAATGGGGTTGCATGAGATATGATATGAAAGTGTAGCAGATTGAATCAATAATAAATTAAAGGTTCTATATGGTTCAAGTTAAAAACTTTGTCATTCCGACGAAGGAGAAATCTTTTAAAAATATCCCTGTCTACTGCAGAAATTTTCTCACTATCGTTCGGAATGACAATAACAGTAGTATGCCATTAACAGGTGGTTCTGATACTTCGACTGATTTACTTTGCATTAAAAAAAACAAAGCCTGTTTAGTGTACTAAACAGGCTTTGTGAAACATCAGTATGATAATTTTATTGCTGACCCATCATGTTACTGGTTAGGCTATTGGGTTTACCTAAGGAAATGTAGTCAGTTACAATTTGACCGGCTTCAATTTTCAGGAAGTCTAAGTCTTCGCCTTTAGGGGCAGTCTGGCCTTTTTTAAGCGGGGTTAAACCCAGGGCCGCACGGCGCAGGTTATCGCGCTCAAAACCGCGTTGTTCGTCGGCATCGCGCTGTTGCTTCAATTGCTGCTCATTTAAAGTAATGCTCTTTTCAGCATCCCGCTTTTTGAACTCCTGAATGTCTTCCAGCAGGTATTTATAGCTTGGATTATTGGCCATGCGTTGCTCATGCTGTTTGGTTAACTGCGGCAGTACGCTGCTAAAATCACCTACTTTAGTATAAGTACTACGCTGAATCATATCAAATGGCAATGCCGAAGGCTCAGTATCTTCACCATATTTGGTTAACGGAATTACCGACGGAAAAGCAATATCCGGCATAACCCCTTTATGCTGGGTAGAACTGCCGCTGATGCGGTAAAATTTAGCCATCGTTAAATTCAACTGACCAAATTTGGTTTCGCTACCGTTGGCGGAAGAGCTGCCGCCTACCTTACCGCCGGTTACATTCGACAGCATATCGCGTACCGAAGGATTAATGACTTTATCCAGCTCTATAGCGCTTTGTACGGTGCCCTTGCCATAAGTTTGGGTACCAATAATTAACCCGCGACCGTAATCCTGAATAGCGCCAGCAAAAATCTCAGAAGCTGAAGCGCTGAAACGATCTACCAATAGCGCCATCGGACCAGTCCAGGTTACGCCCGGATCTTCATCTTCATCTACTTCAACATGGTTGCGGGTATCACGCACCTGCACTACCGGGCCGGTTTTAATAAACAAGCCGGTCAGTTCAATTGCTTCCATTAAGGATCCACCTCCGTTCTGGCGTAAATCCAATACTACACCGTCCACATTGTCGCGTTTCAGGGTATCTAAAATCTTTCTTACATCGCGGGTAGTGCTTTGGTAATTGGCATCGCCTGCTTTGTAAGCATTAAAGTCCAGGTAAAAAGCCGGTACATTGATAATGCCGATTTTCACCTGCTTGCCGTTCACATTATAGGTGCGAATTTCTTTTTTAGCCAACTGGTCTTTCAGCACAATTTTTTCGCGCACCAGTTCTATAATTTTTGGCTTGTCGGCTGCGGTTTTACCTTTGGGCAGCAGCTTCAGGCGTACAATGGTACCTTTAGCACCACGAATCAGCGTGATAGCGTTATCCTGGCGCCAGCCGATGATATCCTGAAATTCTCCGTTTTTGCCCTGGGCCACGCCTACAATACGGTCATCAATATTTACCTGATGACTTTTATCAGCCGGGCCGCCCGGAACAATCGTTTTAATGGTTACATAATCATTTTCGGTAAGCAGCGAAGCGCCGATACCTTCCAGTGAACGCGACATTTCAATGTTGAAGTTGGCGGCGTTCGAAGGATTAAAATAATTGGTATGCGGATCAATCGACTCGGTGAAGGCA
>CAXTCH010000239.1:0-5778 GCA_964241945.1 uncultured Mucilaginibacter sp. | reverse complement strand
ACTCAGGTGCAGATTCATAGGTGCACAATCCAGTAGTGTAGGATCGATATAAGCCCTGAATGAGCTGCCTGGTGTAGTACTAAAGCCGGGACCTAACACAATTTGGTGAGGTGCAACAAAGGTACCCGATTGATTTGCTTGGTTTAGGGTCGTGTCTTTTTGCGCAAAGGCGGTTTGAAAAAATAGGGACAGGCCACAGGTCAGCACTGAAGTAATGCGCCCTTTTTTGTGTGAATAGGCTGTAAGTTTCATAATAGGTAAGGTCGTTGAATAAGGGACTGTAAATTAGAGATTTTAATTGGAAGAATTCAAATGTTAAGATTGTTTTATACTTAATCTGTTTCAATTTGTTTCATAAGCAAATAGTGAATTGTATAGGTAGAAAAACTGATACATGGGAAAACCGGAATGCTGGATGCACAGCCTTGCCGGGCAACGGTGTCCCCGGCTTCTGACGGGAACCACCATTCTAAATTTAGAAACTGACGGTTTGCAAGCTATAAGCCGCAGGCTGAACAATTCAGCAGATAAGTTGGATTAAAGTGCCTTTACAAACTTAATAGCCGGGTTTGACATTTTTGGTGGCACAACTTTGTCAGTAGTCAAAAATTTATAGAATTTCAATTAAGCGTTATAAATAATTGTTAGGCTTAAAAGTAATAGCTTAGCTTACTTTATTATTCTGATTGCTCATGTTATTTTTAAATGAATGGTTACAAAGGATGTAAGCCCTGAAAAATACATATTTGCCAAAGGAGAGATGGCAGATCTGGTGCGGGGTTTGGACTGGAACAGCACACCACTGGGCCCAATTCATATCTGGCCGGCTACCTTGCTTATCCTGGTCAATCAGATATTGGATTCCAGCTTTCCGATGTTTATCTGGTGGGGCAAAGAAAAATTACAGTTTTACAACGATGCGTATCTCGCCATCCTGGGAACGGATAAAAACAGCAAGCACCCTAAAGCACTTGGCCAGCGGGGGGAAGAATGCTGGCAGGAAATATGGCCTGTGATATCTCCTTTGCTGGAACAGGTACTTGAAACCAGTGAACCGGTTTATCTACAAGATCAGCTCATCCCCATCTACCGGCGAGGCGTGCTTGATGATATATACTGGACTTTCAGCTATAATCCAATCAGGGACCTTGAGGGGTGCACAGCCGGAATACTGGTCATCTGCTCGGAGACGACACAAAAGGTGCTGTTCGAAAAAGAGCTGAACTTAAAGGTTGCCGAAGTAAATCACGAAAACATTATTGCCAATGCGTCTTTACTTAGAACACAAACGGAGCTGAGCGAACTTAACGGGGAAATGGAACTTCGCGTTCAAAGCAGGACCGGGGAGTTAGCCAAAAGTGAATCGCGTTTTCGTGAGCTGGTAAGGCAGGCTCCGGTAGCTATATTCGTTGTAAAAGGGCGTGATATGGTGTTTGAAACGGTTAATGACCTGATGTACCAGATGCTGGGCAAAGGAAGCGAAATTATTGGCCAGCCCTATGCTGCTGCAGTACCGGAACTGATTGGACAACCTTTCTTTGATATTTTGGACAATGTCTATACGACCGGCGAGACATTTTATGGCAATGAGATAAAAGGGGTCTTAAATATCGACGGAGAACCTACCGAAGGCTATTTCAATTTCATCTACCAAGCTGTACGGAATGATACAGGGCAGGTTACCGGCATCATGTGTGTGGCGGTTAACGTGGTTGATCAGGTAAAAACCCGTAAGGCAATTGCTGAGAGTGGTGAACGCTTCGAGATAGCCATAGATGCCGGGAACTTTGGCACAACCGAAGTTGACCTGGCCACCGGTAAGATGGTATGCAACGACAGGTTTAAAAATATTTTCGGCAAAAGCAAAGATGAAGAAGTGACTTATCCGGATATGTTTGAGGCCATGTTGCCGGAATACCGGGAGAAAGTAAGGGCCCTGTCAGTTAAAGCCCGGGAAGAAAATTCACTCTATGAGGCTACCTATCAGATCAGATGGCCCGATGGGTCGCTTCATTGGATAGAAGCGCATGGCAGGGGCAGGTACGATGAGAATGGCAATCCCAACCGTATGGTCGGTATACTGGCCGAGGTAACAGAGCAAGTAACGGCCCGTACCCACCTGGAACAGGCAGAAGCCAGATTAAGGTTAGCAGTCAGGTCGCTGCAGGAAAGCGAAGAAAAACTGAAGATTGCCATAGAAACGGGTAAAATGGGTACCTGGAGCATTGACATGGCAACCTCGCAAATAACGATGTCGGCTTTTGTGCGTGACATGCTGGGCATTTTGCCGGAAGAGGAAACGACTTTGGAGCTGATTCTGAAAGCGATCAAACCGCAATATCATGAATGGCTACTGGCAACGTTAAAGAATGCGATGGAAAATGGCGAGCCGAGCAACAACGAATATGAGATCGTCAACTTACAGACAGGTGAAGGGAAATGGGTGAGAGCAACTGCGACAGTACTGTTTGACAGTGAGAACCAGCCTGCGGAATACACCGGGATATTTATGGATATCACGGAGCAAAAAGCGGACGAACAGCGAAAGAATGACTTTATTGGCATGGTCAGCCATGAACTGAAAACGCCAATAACTTCCCTTAACGCTTACCTGCAAATGCTGCGGGCTAAAGCTGAACGTGCCGGCGATAAATTCACCTACAATGCCTTGGACAGGTCGATCATACAGGTCAAGAAGATGACGACAATGATCAACGGCTTTCTCAATGTCTCACGCCTGGAATCAGGCAAAATTCACATCAATTTGCAGCGCTTTGATATGGCGAAACTGGTTAAAGAAACAGAGGAAGAGTCTATCGTTACCATTACCAGCCATAACGTAGTTTTTGCACCCGTAGAAGAAACTTTTGTTACTGCAGACCGCGACAAGATTGGAAACGTGATCAGTAACCTGATTAGTAACGCTGTCAAGTATTCCCCCAATGGCAGTACCATAAACATTGCATGCGTAACCATCGATAATACCGCGCTGGTAAGCGTTGCAGATCAGGGGGTAGGTATTGCTGATAAAGATATTCCAAAACTGTTTGACCGGTATTACCGTACGGAGAGTGCGACCCGCAGTTCAACTTCAGGGTTTGGCATAGGGTTATATCTGTCTGCCGAGATTATAGAAAGGCATCATGGTAAAATATGGGCAGAAAGCCAGTTAGACAAAGGGTCAACTTTTTATTTCAGTTTACCTTTAGTGAAATGATGCTCCCTGTAAAGCAGATATCCACAATTTTAATTTTTAATGGGTATGCATAGCTACTATTTTGATCTGACAGCTTAAGCAATCTCTAACTTCAATTTTATAAAAAGGATTTTAAACGAATTAATAGAAAAATTTGAGGATGAAGATCATCTTGAATTATCTATATTACTATTAACTTAAAATATCCAAATTGATTGACAGTTCAAACCAGAAGGTGCTCCCTTTGTGCAGAACACTTTCCACACCGATATCACCGCCGTGCCGCTCGATAATTTCCTTACATAGATACAAACCGATACCAAAGCCTTTTACCGTCTCCATCTATTCGCTCTGTACGCGGTAAAAGCGGTTGAACACATGGGGCTGGTCCTTCGGCGAAATGCCCATGCCCTCATCCGTTACGCTGACGTGCGCCTTACCGTCCCTGGTAATATAGGCAATATTGATCATGCTGCCCTGCGGCTAGTATTTAAATGGATTGTTAATCAGGTTGACAAGCACCTGCTCAATCCTGTCTTGATCAGCTACAACATATTATTAGCGCATTTCAAAACGCACTCCATCCAACTAATAACATCAGTTAAGCTTCTTTGATATTAAATGCAAAATCGAATTATATATGCTAATAGTTAACTACATTAAATTGTAGAAGCTGATATTTTGATATAAACAGTTCAATTGAAGCTTTTATCATGATGACTGGTAAGTGATAAATTTATTTCAAATTTGAACAATGTAATACATCCAATTTTGCCAATCTCTTAATATCTTCCACAAAGTGGTTCGAGATTTGCCTCTCCCAGGTCACTAAACAAGTAAAACGGTCTTCCTGATAACAGGAAGGCCGTTTTTGTTTCGTGCCTGCGGCTGTACCTCAGCATTTTCCGGATGCTTTCTGGTTTATTTAGCGTATGGTACACTACTTAGGCTTAATAGTTTATCCCAAAAAATCCAGTTCCTCACTGGAAAGCACCAGGTCGGCTGCCTTTATGTTTTCTTCCAAATGTTGGATGGAGGTAGTGCCGGGGATAGGCAGTATCCATGCCGACTGATGAAGCAGCCATGCGATGTTGATTTGCGCAACGGTAACCCCTTTAGCATCCGCTACCTGCTGCATCTTGTTCTGCCCGGCCGGCAGGGATGTCTGGAGCGAAAAGAAAGGGATAAAGGGAATTTTGTGCTCCTCGCATAAAGGCAGTACTTCACCGCCCTGAAACCCGTAAGGACTGTCCGGATCAGTAACCCGCTGTGTGTAGCCGTACATGTTTTCAACGCTGGCAACTTTAACCATTTTAATAGCAGTATTAAACTGACTGACAGATGCATTACTCAGGCCTATATGCAGTATCTTACCTTCTTCCTGCAGCTCCAGCATAACTCCCAAACCCTCTTCATAATCTTCCGGGCTGTTGGCTGATTTTCCGAAATGCACCAGCGGCAACTGCTCCAGCTTTAATTCTTTCAGGTTGTTTTCAATACTACTCCTTAATTCTTCGGGCCTGCCATACGGCAGCCAGCTTTTATCCGCTCCGCGCTTTGCTCCAACCTTGGTTGCAATAATCAGGTCGGCAGGATAAGGGTGCAAGGCATCTGCAAGCAGCTTGTTGGTTACGCCCGGCCCGTAAAAATCCGCCGTATCAAAAAAGTTGACACCCAGCTCAGCAGCTCTTCTCAGCAACGCAATGGCGCCATCGCGATCCCGGGGTTCGCCCCAAAATCCTCGCCGGTTAAGCGCATGGTTCCATAACCCAATGCGCGGGCGGTTAAGGGCTTTGCCGTGCCCGCTCCTATAATAACTTCTCTGGTACTCATCATTGTTCAGTTAAATGTTAGTGGCTCTCCTATAAATTATCTACTTATTCTTCCTGCTTTTCTATAGATTTTCGGTATGTGGACGGCGTTACTCCCGTAAATCTTTTAAAGAACTTAGTAAAGTTTGAAACGTCGTAATCCAGCTTGTGAGCAATCATCCCGATAGGCAAATCCATATCAGTCAGCAGCTTCTTGGCTTCCAGCAAAATTCTTTGCTCATACAAGTAACAGGCATGATGACTGGTTTCTTGTTTAATTACTTTACTCAGGTGAACAGGGTGCAGGCATATCATATCGGCAATCTGCTTCAGCTCATACATTTTATCTACCCGCCCTGCCATAAAATCATCTAAATGGCTGTCCAGTACCTGTTTAAACTGAGCCACAATTTCGGCTTGCCGGGAAGCAGGAAGATCAGGAGGATTAGCCGTCATTTATGTCTGGTATTATAGCTGCAAGTTAGGAAAGTAAGTTTTTCTGGAATGGTGAGGTATCAAGTATTTATCATGAGTTTTCCGGGTAACGGATGCCGGGCTGAAGTTATGCTTCATTATAATAGAATGTATATAGTAACCGGTTGGCCAAGTTAAGTATTCACTGATTACATGAAATAAATTCAGCGTGCTCATTGTGCATACCATTTCTTATATTTGGTTGATTTATTGGAACGCGAACTCGTTTAGCTGCCGAATCACCACCTTAAAAAGCTGAACATATGCGAGTACAAGTATGCGCCTGCGCTATAGCGT
>CAXTCH010000238.1:0-5801 GCA_964241945.1 uncultured Mucilaginibacter sp. | reverse complement strand
AAACGGAACAGTAAAAGTAAGGCAGGAAGGCCCGAACAATGGCGGCGGTTTCCCAATGAATTTCGGCGGCACTATGGGGCAGGCTTAGCATTACTCTTTTTAACCAGGCAAAAATTAATTTATATAGGCATTATCAGTTAAGCGGATGAAGAAACTTTACTCTATTAGTATTGGCATTTTATTGGTGTTCGGTGCAGTGGCATTAAACTCCTGTACCTCACTCAAAAATTACAAGTATTTTGAAGATATTCCCAATGCGGATGCTGTGCAGCTGGAAACCAGTACTTACCATGAGCCGGTGATTAAGAGCGATGATATTTTGTTTATTGCTATTCAAACCGTTGATCCGGCGGCCTCTAATTCCATTAACAGCTTAAACACCCAAACATCGGCTGCAGGTGGGTTTCCAAATACGGTGGCTTCATCCAACACCGTAACCGGCAACCAGGGTTCCATTTATGGTTACTTGGTTGATAAACAAGGGATAGTGACTATTCCGGTAATTGGTAACATGCACTTGGCCGGACTTACTACCTCGCAGGCCCGCGATTTAATACAGGAAAAAGCAGTGCGGTTTTTTAAAAATGCTTCGGTAATTGTGCGTTTCGGTAATTTTAAGGTAACCGTTTTAGGTGAAGTAGAGCATCCCGGTACCTTCACTGTAACTAACGAAAAGGTAACGGTATTGGATGCGCTGGGTATGGCCGGCGACATGACTATTTATGGCCGGCGCGACAATGTGCTGATGCTAAGGCGTCAAAACGACGGTTCCGTACTGGCGGTACGTTTAAACTTTAATAATTCATCACTGGTAAAATCGCCATATTATTACATGCAGCAAAATGATGAGCTGTATGTAGAGCCATCAAAAACCAAAGTTACCGCCAGCGACGCTTCGCAGGCGCGCAATATCGCCATTATTACTTCTGTGTTAACGGTGCTGGTTGTGCTGCTGACGCGGGTTAAATAAATTTTGTTTAGTATTTCCATCACATGCAAAATATAGATCCCTTTGCTTCTCCGCAAAACACCAACAAGAAGGAAGATCTTAAAGTTTATATTGATAAATTATTTGCCAATAAGTACCTTTTTATAATATCAGTCATCTTATGCGTGGGGTTGGCCTACGTATATGCCAAATTTGCCAGACCTGAATACAGCATTAAAGGAAAAATACTGGTAAAGGAAGATAAAGGCAATTCATCAGCTACCGGCAAAAGTCTGTCGGATATTGATTTGATGTCGTTATTGGGTACTCCCGGCAATATTGATGCAGAACTGGAGATTATAAATTCAAGGGCGCTGATGACTAATGTGGTGAGCAAGCTGCACCTGAATATCACTACGGGCTTAAAAGGTAAATTCCGGGCCTTGGAGTCATCCGACCGGTTTTTGCCTTTTGAACCTACCTTGGTATCACAAGTGGATACAATATCTCCAAGAAAATATACGATCACCAGGCTTAGCACTAAAAATTTTCATATCAGCAATGCCAAAGAAGGCGTCGACCTGACAGGAACTTTTGGTCAGCCTGTTAAGTTGCCGCAATATTATTTGCTGCTCACCTTTAAAGAAGGATACATATTACCCCCAAATGTGAGCTACGAAATTACTATCCAATCAGTCGATTCCAAGGTAGAGGAACTGATGGGGAGTTTCAGTGCGGAGCTTGCCAATAAAACCAGTCCGATTATTAACTTATCGCTCAACTACCCGGTACCTGATAAAGGCGAAAAAATACTGCAAACTTTGATGGACCTGTACCTGAAAAAGAACCTGCAGGATAAAGTAAGGATTGCCGATAGTACGCTGGCATTTATTGATGAGCAGCTGGCCGGCGTAACCAAAGATTTAGGCGGGGTAGAGAACCGCATACAAAGCTTTAAAACCCGAAATCAGCTGGCAGATATTGACGAGCAGTCGAAAACCTTAATCAGCAATGAGAGCGATAATTCGAAAAAGCTGAACGATATTGAAGTACAGCTAACATTGGTCAATGAAATTTCTAATTTCCTGAATAATCCGGCTAACCACCGCATTATTCCCAGCAGCTTAACCATTCAGGACCCAGCTTTTGCTGCAGCAATTAGTACGTATAACCAACTGATTACCGAGCGCGACCGGCAAAGCCTTTCCTACGCCAGTGATCACCCGATTATCATCAACCTGAATCAACAAATTGAAAGCGCCAGGGAGGGCTTGTTGAAAAGCTTTAATGAATACCGCCGCACGCTGGACCTAAGCCGCTCTGCTTTTGCCACCCGCAACAACAGCATCAGTAGCCAAATCAGCAGCGTACCTACCAAAGAGAGAGAGTTTCAGGATATTTCGCGACAGCAAACGGTAAAACAGCAATTGTATGTATACCTGCTGGAGAAACGTGACGAGGCGGCCATTAGCAAAACTTCCACTTTTTCAAGTTCCGAAATTGTTGATCCTGCTAAAAGCGGTTCGCTGCCTTATGCACCTAAAAAGGCGGTCATCTATCTATTGGGCCTTATGGCGGGTTGCCTGTTGCCGATAGTTTACTTAGGGCTTAAAGAAGGTTTAAACAGCAGAATATTAACCAAGACCCACTTGACTTCGGCTACCCAAGTGCCAATTGTAGGCGAGATTAACCACAATCCCGATAATCGCAGTTTGGTGACCAGCAGCTATTCCCGGTCGCTGATTTCGGAGCAATTTAAAAACCTGCGTACCAACCTGAAATTTATGTTTAAGTCGGAGCAGCCGCAGGTGATTATGATTACTTCGAGTATGAGCGGCGAAGGTAAATCGTTCATCTCTTTAAATCTGGGCAGCGCCCTGGCGGTAACCGGAAAAAAAGTGGTGATCCTTGAATTTGACTTGCGCAGGCCAAAGCTTTCGCTAAGCATGGGGATTGATGACAGCACCGGTTATACCAACTGGGTAATATCCGACTCGGAGGATGTTGAAGAAATTATAAAACCGGTGCCTGAACGCGAAAACGTATACATTTTATCTTCGGGCCTGGTGCCGCCTAACCCGGCTGAACTATTAGAAAATGCCAAAATGAGGCCTCTGATGGAAGAACTAAAAAAGCGGTTTGATTTTATTGTGATGGATACTGCGCCGGTAGGCCTGGTGTCTGATGCCTTATTGGTAGAAAAGTATGCCGACATGACCCTTTATATCGTTCGTCAGGGCTATACCTATAAATCACAGTTGGCTTTAGTGAATGATTTAGCAGAATCGGGTAAAATACGGAAGCTGTACCTGGTGGTGAATGACATTGACCATACCGACAGGGGCGGCTATAACAGTTATGGCTATGGTTATGGCTACGGCGAAGGCTATGGCGGATATATTGTAGAAAGCGAAAAGAAGGGTTCAGTTTTTAGCCGGATGTTCAAGAGCTAAATGGCTGAAGCGCTTATCGAGCGAGATATGAAAAGCCGGGTAGGTAAAAATATTCTTTCGTTGGGTTTGGTAGAGGTGGCTAATTATGTGCTGCCGGTCCTCTCTGTGCCGGTTATTTCACGTATCATCGGGCCCGACAAATTGGGCGCTATCAACCTGCTGGCTTCCATTGCCGGGTACTTTGTGTTGCTTATTGGTTATGGTTTCGATTATTCTGCCACCCGGCAGATTGCCCGGGACCCGGATAATGCTGAAAACCGGAGTAAGGTATTTAGTGAAGTGTTTTGCAGTCAGTGCTTTTTATTCTTGCTTTCGGTCATCTTGTATACGGTGCTGGTATTTAGCATCCCTAAAGTAAGCGCCGAGCAGCAGCTTGCCGTATTTTCATTCCTGATTTGCATTTCTACCTTAATGACTCAAAACTGGATGTTCCAGGCCATGCAGGATTTGCAAAAGGTTGCCTTATTTAATTTTGTGAGCAAGCTGCTGTTCGTAGTGGTTGTGTTACTGGTTATCCGTCACAAGCAAGACTATATATGGCAGCCACTCATTATCAGCGTCATCCAGATAGGTGTTTCTATAATTTCGTTCACCTACGCCATTCGCCGGTATAAAATAAGGCTGTATTATGTGCCGTTAACTAAGTGTTTAGCCTTATTATGGGAGGAACGCAACCTGTTTTTTTCGCTGGTGGTTATCAACGTATACACCACCACCAATATTGTGATATTAGGATTAAGCCAAAACAATACTCAGGTAGGTTATTATACCGCAGGGCAGCGGCTTATTTATATCATCATGTCAGTTATTAACCTTCCGCTCGGGCAGGCGCTTTACCCGTTTATTGGCAAAGCTTTTAGCGAGAGTTACCAAAGCGGCTTGCAAATCGCCCAAAAGTTGATCCCTCTGCTCGTGTATTTTACAGGAGTAATTGCCGTTAGTCTGTTTTTATTGGGGCCGCTTTTTATTCATCTCTTTTATGGTAAAGCTTTTCTAAATGCCACTCCAGTTTTCAGGATATTGGTTTGCATCCCGTTGCTGGTATCGGTAAGTAATGTATTCGGGGTGCAGGTGATGGTGAATCTTAAAATGGATAAGTTGTTTTTTTCCATCACATTTTTAGGCGCTTTGCTGAGTGTGGTTTTCAATATATTTATGGTAAAAACCTGGGGTTACATCGGCACGGCAGCTAACTGGGCATTAACTGAAGCCTTTATTACGGTAGCCATGTATATTGCCCTGCGCCGGAAAGGTATTAATTTGATTAACTTTAACTACTGGCGCTTTTCGGCCATTGCCGAACAATTGCAGCCGATATACCATAAATTATTTTCAAAAGCTCAAAGCGCATAAATGAGCCACATTGTGGTAGCATGATTAAATGAAATGAGTAAAATAGTAGCTGTTGTTGTTACCTATAACCGTTTAAAGTTGCTAAAGCAATGCCTTGCGGCGTTACAGAACCAAACGGTGCCTTTAGACGCTATAATGGTAGTGAACAATGGCAGCACCGACGGCACTACCGACTGGTTAATGCAGCAAGCCGGGCTTACCGTAATCAATCAAAATAATGTGGGCGGCGCCGGCGGTTTTCATACTGGTATCAAGGCTGCTTATACAGCCGGTTATGATTGGATATGGATTATGGATGATGATGCTTTTCCGCAAGCGGATTGTTTGCAGTACCTGTTAGCGGCTAAAGCGACGTTGCCTGTCAACGATTTGGTATTAGCACCCGTGGTAGTAGAAGATCATCAAATCGATTTGCTCCATCGCGGCTTTATCGACGCGGCGGTGTTACAGCAGCCTCTGCAGCAACTGTTAAGCGGTAAGCAAATTGCAGAAGCACAATCACCGGTCATCGAGATTTCCTTCAGCTCTTTTATTGGTATGTTTATAAGCCGGGCCGTTATTGAAGCAGCAGGGTATCCCTTGGCTGATTATTATATCTTTCATGATGATGTGGAGTACTCCATCCGAATAAAGCAGCAGCAATTTCCCATCTATTTAGTGAAGGAAGCTATTGTTTATCATAAAGTAAATACACCTGATATACATCGCACTGAAGACTTTAACCCGGCAGAAGCCGGTGGATTGTACACCGCAAAAATGACATTATCCGATTTATGGCGAAATCGCTATGCAGATATGCCAGAGGGTGAGGTGCTGAAGTTTATCGGGAAGCGAAACTGGCTGCGCACTATAAAATTGCATTATGGCGTTTCGCCGGCGCTATTGTATATCTTGCTGAAAAAGACGGTGAATGTATTGGGCTATACACTGTTTTCAAAAGGCAATAATCAGCATGTACTTAAACTGTATATCATGGCTTTCAAACAGGGGTGGTCGGGCAGGTATGATAATGATCAATTCTTTGCTTTAAAAACGCAGCTGAAGGCTGCGAATAAATAAAACATAGC
>CAXTCH010000237.1:2697-5839 GCA_964241945.1 uncultured Mucilaginibacter sp. | reverse complement strand
AGATGGTACAGTAAGTATGCATTTTAGGCGTACAGATTTCCGCTATTTGATATCGATGGACAGGTGGCAAACCTTTGACCGCCTGACGGGTTATCCCTGCATATGAAATCATATCATTTCGAGTGGGAACAATCCATGCCTATCACCCTTGATCAGGCGTGGGACTTTTTTTCTTCGCCACTTAATCTCGCAAAAATTACACCGCCCAACATGCAATTTGTGGTAACCTCAAACTACACAGAGGCCACTAAAATGTATGCAGGGATGATTATCACCTACAAGGTATCGCCCCTGATGGGTGTTAAGCTTAACTGGATGACCGAGATTACCCATGTGCAGGACAAAGTTTATTTTGTAGATGAACAGCGCTTTGGCCCCTATGCCCTGTGGCATCACCAGCACCATTTTAAGGAAATACCGGGTGGTGTACACATGACCGATATTTTAGATTATGCCATCCCCTATGGAGTAATCGGGCGGCTATCAAACCGCTTACTGGTAGGCAAGCAGATTGAAAAGATATTCAAATACCGGAATAAAGCGATTATAGATATGTTCGGAGAGTATAAAGGGTAGTTATTAAACATAACTTAACCCAACTTATGTCATTTCTCGCTATCGCTCGAAATGACATCTTTTTTTTAAAATTGGTACCTTCTTTATTAATACTCCCCTGTTGCCAGCATTACCAGTGTGCAGGCAGACACCGTTTCGATTCCTCTTTCGCGGGCCAGCTTACTCAATTCATTATTCTCTGTACCGGGATTAAAAATAATCCGCTTAGGATGAGTATCTAATATATAATCATATAGCGGCGGTTGGTTACGGCTGCCTACGTATAAAGTAACGGTATCTATATCGTCATGAATAGCCTCCGGCTTTTCGATGGGCACACCGGCTACCTCGCCGGTTTTAATCCCTACGTTAACGATGGTATGCCCGGTACGTACCAAACGATTGGCAGCCAGGTAGGCGTAACGACTGGGGTCGGGCGTAGCGCCCAGTACGAGTGTTTTTTTATCAGCCATTGATTTGTTTAATTAATAATGAAATTTGACCGGCATGGTATACCTGGTGTTGCAAAAAGCCCTCAATCAACCCCTTGTAGCTGGTTATCGGTTCTGTTCCGCGCTGATCGTTGATTGGCTCGGGCCAGCGTTCTTCAGGGAAATCCTGAATTGCTTTTTCCAGGTTAATGTTGGCCAGCTTTAAATAATTAACCATTTGCTGCCACTTTTGTTCATCGGGCGCACCTGCATCCGGCCAGTCGCCGCGGGCAGGCTCACCGGCGGGTTTGCCTTTCATGCGTTCAGTTACCTCTTCGGTGTAACCCAGCATGTGCAGTATTATCTCGGCTATGGTATGTACCTGAGGCGCAGGTCGCTCATAAGCCGTTTCAAACGTAACCATCCCCAAAATGGAATAGATATTATTTCCATACCAGGGCTGACCGGAATAGAGGGTCACCAGCTTTTCAGCAATTGCAGATGATGTTGCCATTAGATAAGCAGTTTGGCCGCCGCGGCAGCACAATTGATACCATCTATTGCAGCAGAAATGATGCCACCCGCATAACCGGCCCCTTCCCCGCAAGGAAATAAACCCTTTATCTGCGGATGCTGCAGCGTTTCCTTGTCGCGCGGCACTTTAACCGGCGATGAGGTGCGCGACTCCACGCCCACCAACAGCGCTTCGTTGGTATAATATCCCTTCATTTTGCGCCCGAATGCAGGCAGGGCTTTGCGCAGGCGTTCGCCTATCCATGCAGGTAATACCTCTTTCAAAGCCACGCTTGCGGTGCCGGGCAGATAAGAATTGGTTGGTAAATCTGCAGAAATACGTCCTTCCGCAAAATCTACCATTCGCTGAGCGGGGGCTACCAAATTACCACCGCCTGCTTTAAAAGCCACCTGCTCTATCTGCTGCTGAAAGCGGAGCAATTTAAACGGGTCGGTATCATCACCAGGCACATCTTCTAAATTAATCTGCACCACGGTACCTGAGTTGGCAAAAGGATTATTCCGCCTGGAAGGGCTCCAGCCATTCACTACAATTTCATCCGGGTCGGTAGCGCAGGGGGCTATAATGCCGCCGGGGCACATGCAGAAAGAAAATACCCCTCTATTGTCCACCTGCTCTACCAAACTGTAATAAGAGGGCGGTAAATGCGGCCCCCGGTGCTCGCAGTGGTATTGCGCCTGGTCAATAATTTCCTGCGGATGTTCAATGCGCACGCCCAAGGCAAAGGGCTTGGCCTCAATCAATATATGTTGCCGGTGCAGCATTTCAAATACATCCCGCGCCGAATGGCCGGTGGCCAGGATGACGGCATCTGCCCTGAGCTGCTTCCCGTCGGCAGTTTGTACGCCTCGTATCTGATTAAAAGCTACATCCAGCGCCGTTACCCTGGTATCAAAATGAATTTCGCCGCCTGCATTCAAAATCGTTTCGCGAATGGCGGTGATAATCTGCGGCAGCTTGTTGGTACCAATATGCGGACGTGCATCCACTAATATATCCCCGGTAGCACCATGGGCCACAAAGGCTTGCAGCACTTCATTGACATCGCCCCGCTTGGTGGAACGGGTGTACAGCTTACCATCGGAGTACGTGCCTGCCCCACCCTCGCCAAAACAGTAATTGGATTCGGAGTTCACCAGGCCCTGTTTGTTGATATTGGCCAAATCTCGCCTGCGCTGTTTAACGTCCTTACCACGCTCTGCAATTATGGGCTTTAACCCTTGCTTCAGGCATTGCAAAGCTGCAAACAATCCAGCCGGACCAGCACCTACAATGATCACCGGCTTAGCCTCTTTTACTGACGGATAGTTAAACGACAGGTTTTCCTGCGGTCGAGGTTCATCTACATATACCTTTACCTGCATACGATACACCACCTTGCGGCCACGGGCATCGATAGAGCGTTTGAGTATTTGATAATCCTGAATGCGCTTAGAAGGAAGATTTAATTTTGCGGATGCAAGGCGCTTGATAGCTGCCTGATCTTCATGCTCTTCAGGAGAGCATACCAGTTCAATTTCTTTAATCATATAAGTTGCCGGATAGTTATTCCGGATAATCGCAAAGGTACGAAGTTTTAAAGTTTTATGTTATCAGTTTAGTATTTCATCAGGCCGCGTAA
>CAXTCH010000237.1:0-2597 GCA_964241945.1 uncultured Mucilaginibacter sp. | reverse complement strand
GTACGAAGTTTTAAAGTTTTATGTTATCAGTTTAGTATTTCATCAGGCCGCGTAAGTGAGGGTATGAAAGGCAGTGGAGGTTGTTTTTCTTTCTATAGAAAAATTTTCTGAATCAGGATTTACAGAATTACTTCTCTTTGGCGTCAGCCCTGCAGCTTTGGATGAAAGGCAGGCAGCACTGATGGCCTTGTGTAGTGGCAAGAGGCCTTTTAGTGTTTGCACTATCCGATCAACAAAGCACAGTCTGTTTCATACGCAAACACTAAACAGCCTGTGGTGCTGACAGTCTTTGCAGCGGTGGCCTTGTGCGGCAAAAAGCATACAGGGCTGACTTAACTTTTGGTTCTTTTGTGTTACGCCTAACCATGTTGCCAGTTGTAAGCTGCTAATACTTTCTATATACGGCTAAAATGTAAGTAGCCAAAAACCATTTGGTAAGAGGAATCTTAGTGTTATCATATATAGTACCTACAGTTACGCTGAATTTCTCACGGCACTCTTTTTTCACGGCATTCGAATATCCTGTTGTTGGTAGCAAACTTAACTACATTCGTAGACCCGCATCAAGGGCATGCAAAAATATTGCACCAAAGTTAAGCCTTTAAACGCTCGCGACATTTTTCCTCAATGTTGAAGTGAGCCTGAAAGTCGAATATGTTTTTGAAGGTTTTCATTGCTTTACCGTTTGCTTATACAAATATAAAATTTTGGTTTGACACAAAAAAGTGTATTGGAATATTTTTTTGTGAAAAGTAGGAATATTTTTATGCGTTATTTAGGAAATTATTTTTATATTTGACACATCAACCCCAGATGATATGAAATTCACAATTCAGACCTTTGAAGAAGTTGCCGAGGATATCGGTTTGGACTTCTTCCAACGCTACAAAAAATGCGTTGATGCAGCACATGAGGATTGGCTGCTGTATTCTCAATTTAATTTGTCAATGGATTTTTTCATTCCAATCGACCCCACTACTAAAGCTAATCACATTCATAATCGAATATGTGGACGATTGAGTGATGAGTTTAAAGATGAACCAGATATTAAAATTGAGATAATACAACAGCTTATTGTAATTAGAATAAGGGATAAGTATATCTTTAGAACGAAGAAATTGCATCCGAAAGGCCGCGTCTCGTATACACCCACTGAACAGCAAAAAGCTTTCATGCAGCAAGATAAATTAAAAGGCATGTTTGAAAGACCGCTTTTGCTTACTGGTGGTTATATGATGAACAGAACGAATAGTGATTTTTTAGGCGTATTTTTTGCATGCCACAGTTCCTCTGGTGTAGAGTGGTTTGTAGATGGTAACAATTATATCTATCAACAATTAAGTTTACCACTTGATTACGACACACTAAGTGAGGAAGTTGCAGCTAATAAGCCGAGTAAAATATCCTTTAAGGAACGTCCAAAAGACGATACAGGCAAAACAGGCACAAAAGATAATAAGTAGAATATAGAATATATGAGCAAAGTAAATTATGAACTGATTACTATTGCGCGCGAAATTGAAGGTTATACTCAAAAAACTTTTTCGGAAGCCATTGGCGTTGAACAAGGCACGGTTTCAAAAATTGAAAATGGAATTTTGACAAATATTTCTGATGAATTTATTGAACGAGTAGCAAACACACTGGACTATCCGGTCAGTTTCTTTTATCAGGACTGGAATCCGATTAGAGTTGAAGGCCATTATCGCCGTAAAACCTCCGAAACTGTTAAGGCATTCAAAGAGGTTAAAGCTAAAATGACTTTGGTGGAGCACCACTTTGAGATTCTTTGTAAACACATTGAAGTTCCACATGCAAATTATCCAACATGGGATTTAGAAACAGATGGTGACGTTGTGCTGTGCGCGCGACATGTAAGAGAATTTTGGAAAATTCCTAAAGGTAGAATTGATAATGTAACTGAAGTTTTAGAGACAAATGGTTTTGTCATCATTCAGATTGACTTGGGACAAACAGAGGGCTTTAGTTGTTTTTCCAGGTCGGGTATACCTTTGATATTTGTCAATAGAAATTTACCTGCCGATAGATACCGATTAACTGTTACTCACGAAGCTTTCCATTTCATACTTCACCACGGTCAAAAGATTTCTTCCGAAAGAAAGTATGAACCTGAAGCATTTGAAACTGCAAGTGAGTTCTTGGCCCCATTACATGAAATACAAACTCAATTAAGCAGACTTTCACTGTCAAAGCTTGCTGAATTAAAAGCGTATTGGAAGCTGTCAATGCAGTCTTTATTGGTTAAGGCAACCAAAAGTGATTTAATTACAAAGAACCAATCAGTATATCTTTGGAAGCAACTAATTGCAGCAGGTTACAAGAAAAAGGAACCTGTTGAATTAGCAAGCGAACATCCAACTATATTTAAAGACATTTTGAATGCTCACTTTGAACATTTTGGTTATTCAAAAGAGGAGGTTGCTGCTCTTTTGAGGTTTAACCGTGTTGAAGAGTGGTATCTACCTAACAAGAGAGGTTTAAGGATAATAAAACGACCTGCATAAAAAAGGCGGCCATTTAAGCCGCCTCAAAATATCGTCTCCCCAGACGTAGGAAATAGGACTGCAAGTGTATAC
>CAXTCH010000236.1:0-5881 GCA_964241945.1 uncultured Mucilaginibacter sp. | reverse complement strand
ATACAGCGCGTTGCCAAAGTAACCAAAGGCGGCCGTACTTTCAGCTTCTCTGCCATTGTGGTAGTAGGCGACGAAAACGGTGTGGTAGGTTATGGCTTAGGCAAAGCTAAAGAAGTAACTGAGGCAATTGCCAAAGGTGTAGATGACGCTAAAAAGAACCTGGTAAAGGTTCCGATTATCAATAATACCATCCCTCATGAGCAATACGGTAAATTTTCAGGTGGTTTCGTATTCTTGAAACCGGCTGCCAATGGTACTGGTGTAATTGCAGGTGGTGCGATGCGTGCCGTATTAGAGTCTGCAGGTGTGCACAACGTACTGGCAAAATCCAAAGGTTCGTCAAACCCGCACAACGTAGTTAAAGCTACCGTTGCTGCTTTGGCCGAACTGCGTGATGCCAACACGGTGGCTCAGCACCGCGGAATTAGTTTAGGAAAAGTTTTTAACGGATAATCAGTCATGGCGAAAATCAAAATAACACAGATTAAGAGCGTGATCGATAGAAACGAGCGCCAGAAAAGAACTATCGAAGCTTTGGGTTTAAAGAAAATTAACCATAGCGTAGAAGTAGAAGCCAATCCTGCCATCATCGGCATGATTCGCAAAGTAAATCATTTGGTAGCAGTAGAAAACATTTAATACGATGAATTTAAGTAATCTGAAACCTGCAAAAGGTTCTACTAAAAATAGAAAGAGAATCGGTCGTGGTACCGGTTCCGGCCACGGTGGTACCTCCACCCGCGGTCATAAAGGCGCCGGTTCACGTTCAGGAACTTCCACTAAGGTGGGTTTCGAGGGTGGCCAGATGCCGTTACAGCGCCGCTTACCTAAGGTAGGCTTTAAAAACCCTAACCGTGTAGAGTATGTAGGTTTAAACCTGGATGCTTTGCAAAAGTTAGCAGAAAGCTATACCTTGTCAAGCATTGATTTTCAAACGCTGAGAGATCATGGATTAGCCTCTAAAAACGACAAAGTGAAAATCTTGGGTCGTGGCGAATTAAGTGCCAAATTAGAAGTTAAGGCTCATGCATTTTCGGCTACTGCACAAAAAGCAATTGAAGCTGCCGGCGGAACCATAGAAAAGCTGTAAATTTTCAATGAAAAATTTTTTCAATACTTTATCCAATATCTGGAAGATTGAAGACTTAAGAGTGCGTATTACCAACACACTCTTATTTCTTTTAATATATCGCGTAGGTTCATACGTGGTATTACCTGGCGTAGTAAGTTCAGTGCTTGATAACCAAAAGGCCAAAGAGGGCTTGCTGGGTTTGCTGAATATGTTTGCGGGTGGCTCGTTTTCACGTGCGTCTATTTTCGCGTTAGGGGTAATGCCTTACATCTCTGCATCCATTGTGGTGCAGTTGCTGGGTATTGCTGTTCCTTATTTTGCCAAACTGCAAAAAGAGGGCGAAAGCGGCCGCAACAAAATCAACAACTGGACCCGTGGCTTAACGGTAATCATCACAGCGCTGCAAGCGGTGGGTTATGTTAAATCGCAAGTTCCGGCTGCCGCAATCAACCCGAACATCAGCCAGTTTACCTTCAACCTGATGGCGATATTTGTATTGACGGCAGGCACTTTATTCGTAATGTGGTTGGGCGAAAAAATTACCGATAAAGGTATCGGCAACGGTATCTCTTTAATCATCATGGTAGGGATCATTGCTCAGCTGCCGGGCGCTATCTTAGGCGAATTCAGTTCACGTGTGGCCGGTAACGGTGGCGGTGTATTGTTATTCATTGTGGAAATACTGGCTTTGGTAGCAGTGGTGATGTTTACCATACTCGTAGTTCAGGGTACCCGCAAAATTGCCGTACAATATGCCAAACGTATTATCGGCAACAAGCAATACGGTGGTGTGCGTCAGTATATTCCCTTAAAAGTAAATGCTGCAGGCGTAATGCCGATCATCTTTGCGCAGGCGCTGATGTTTATTCCGGCTACTGTTTCTTCATTTGCGCCAAGCCTGGCTTCCAATAGTGTTGTGATTTCATTATCCAACATCACTTCATGGGCGCATAACTTGGTGTTTGCTGTTCTTATTATTCTGTTCACTTACTTCTACACTGCGATTACGGTTAATCCACGCCAGATGTCGGATGATATGAAAAAGAATAACGGTTTCATTCCGGGTGTAAAACCGGGTGATGCAACCACCTCTTATATTGATGACGTGATTTCACGTATTACATTACCCGGCTCTATCTTTTTAGCCATTATTGCGGTAATTCCTGCGCTGGCCAGTTTGGCTCATATCAACAGCACATTCGCCCGTTTCTTCGGTGGTACATCGCTGATCATTCTGGTAGGGGTAGTGTTGGATACATTGCAGCAAATAGAAAGCCACCTGTTAATGCGTCATTATGATGGTTTAATGAAAACCGGCAGAATTAAAGGCCGTACAGCTATTCCTACTGCAGCCGGCACCGTTCCGCCTGCATTGTAAACAGAATGGCCAAAATAGTATATAAATCTGCAGAAGAAATTGAGTTGATCCGCGAAGCGGCCCAGCTGGTATCAAAAACTCTGGCAGAAGTAGCGAAACTGATTAAGCCCGGTGTAAAAACCATCGAGCTTAATCAGCATGCTGAAACCTTCATCCGTGATCATAAAGGAGTTCCATCTTTCCTTAATTATCACGGATTTCCCTATTCTCTCTGTATCTCTCCCAATGACCAGGTGGTGCATGGTTTCCCCGGCGGTAAAGAATTGCGCGAAGGCGATTTAATTTCGGTAGACTGTGGCGTTACCCTAAATAATTACATCGGTGATTCAGCTTATACCTTTGCCATAGGCGAAGTAAGCGCTGAGGCTAAAAAGCTGTTGGAAGTTACCCAGGAATGTTTGCGGCGCGGCGTTGAAAAGGCGGTAACGGGTATGCGTATAGGCGACATCGGCTATGCGGTGCAGGAGTATGCAGAACGGAATGGCTTCGGTGTAGTAAAAGAACTGGTAGGGCATGGCGTGGGCACCAAGCTGCACGAAAAACCTGAAGTTCCCAATTACGGGAAACGCGGTTCGGGCACCAAACTGGAAGAGGGGATGGTAATTGCTATTGAACCCATGATTAACGCAGGTAAAGCAGGCGTTAAGTTTTGGAGCGATGGCTGGACGGTATCTACCGTTGACGGTAAGCCTTCTGCCCATTTTGAACATACCGTAGCTGTAAAAAAAGGTCAGCCGGATGTGCTTTCTACTTTTTCATATATTGAAGAAGTTTTAAAAGAAAAATAAAAATAATTAAAATAATTTATTTAATTTTGCAACCCGAAATACAGCGGGATAAACAAGTAATAATCAGTAAAGTATGGCTAAACAGGCTTCTATTGAGCAAGACGGTACTATCAGAGAAGCATTATCAAATGCCATGTTTCGCGTTGAGCTTGAAAACGGTCATGAGATTATTGCGCATATTTCCGGAAAAATGCGTATGCACTACATCAAAATTTTACCCGGCGACCGCGTAAAATTAGAGATGAGCCCATACGATTTGACCAAAGGCAGAATAACCTACAGATATAAATAAACGATGAAAGTTAGAGCATCTATTAAGAAACGTAGCGCTGATTGCAAAATCATTCGCCGTAAAGGTAAGCTTTACGTAATTAACAAGAAGAACCCTAAGTACAAACAACGTCAGGGTTAATTAAAAACAATTGGTGATGATCGTACAACGGTGGCCCAGCCGTTCGGTCTCATATAAAAACAACTTACAAATATGGCACGTATTTCAGGTATTGATTTACCAAGGAACAAAAGAGGAGAAATCGGACTTACTTACATTTACGGCATTGGCCGCTCTACTGCGCAAAGCATTTTAAGCCAGGCCGGTATTGATGTAAATATCAAAGTACAGGACTGGACCGATGAGCAGCTGGCTGCAATTCGTGGTATTATCAATGATCAGGTTAAAGTAGAAGGCGCCCTGCGTTCTGAAGTTCAACTGAACATTAAGCGTTTAATGGATATTGGTTCTTATCGTGGTACCCGTCATCGTAAAGGTTTACCACTACGCGGACAACGTACCAAAAACAACTCACGTACCCGTAAAGGAAAACGTAAGACTGTTGCAAACAAGAAAAAAGTTACTAAATAATAAATCTTGATTAACGGCGTGACAAACGCTGTTAGGAACAAAATAATATCATTGATTAATGGGTCCGGATTATTCGCTAATCCAGTAATCCATCAATCCAATAATTACAAAAATGGCTAAAGCTAAAAAAGTAACCAAAAAACGTGTAGTGATTGTTGAACCTGTTGGTCAGGCACACATTAATGCTACATTCAACAACATTATCATTACGTTAACCAACTCAACCGGTCAGGCTATTTCCTGGTCTTCAGCCGGTAAAATGGGCTTCAAGGGTTCTAAAAAGAACACGCCATATGCTGCCGGTCAGGCGGCTTCTGATTGCGGCAAGGTAGCTTATGATTTAGGTTTACGTAAAGTAGAAGTTTTTGTTAAAGGTCCGGGTGCAGGCCGCGAGTCAGCCATCCGTACGTTACAAACTGCAGGTATCGAGGTAACAATGATCCGCGATATTACGCCGCTGCCGCACAATGGCTGCCGCCCTGCAAAACGCAGAAGAGTTTAATTAATTCAAATTTTTAAAGCTAAGATTCAGCGGCTGCGGGCCGCTTGATACTTTAAAACCCACACACATGGCAAGATATACCGGACCCAAGTCCAAAATTGCACGCAGATTCAGAGAGCCTATTTTTGGCCCTGACAAAGTTCTGGAAAGAAAAAACTATCCTCCCGGCATGCACGGTGTTTCCAAAAGAAGAGGAAAACAATCGGAGTATGCAGTACAGCTGATGGAAAAGCAAAAGGTGAAATACACGTATGGTGTATTGGAGCGCCAGTTTGAAAACCTGTTCCACCGCGCTTCTGCCCGTGAAGGCATTACCGGTACCAACTTGCTGCAATTGCTTGAAGCACGTTTGGATAACGCAGTTTACCGCTTAGGTATTGCTCCAACCCGTTCAGCTGCCCGTCAGTTGGTAGGTCATAAGCATATTACCGTTAACGGTGAAATTGTTAACATAGCTTCTTATACCCTGCGCCCGGGCGATGTGATCGCTGTGCGTGAGAAATCAAAATCACTGGAAGCAGTGACCAACTCAACTGCCGGCCGTAAGGTAAACAAATACAACTGGTTTGAGTGGGATGCTGCCAACCTTACCGGCAAATTACTGAGCTATCCTAACCGCGATGAGATTCCTGAAAACATTAAGGAAAACCTGATCATCGAGTTATACTCTAAATAAGATTTAGATTGCAGATATGAGGTGTGAGATTTAAGGTCTTTAAAAGATTTCTTAAGTCTCATATCTCATATCTCATGTCTGTTTAATACGTAAACCCTAAAATAAAGGATATAAATGGCAATTTTAGCATTTCAGAAACCAGACAAGGTGATTATGCAGAAGTCGACTGACTTTGAAGGCACTTTTGAGTTCCGTCCGTTAGAGCCAGGCTTCGGTGTAACCATTGGCAATGCTTTACGTCGTATCTTACTTTCATCACTCGAAGGTTTCGCTATCACTTCAGTTCGGTTTTCCGGCGTTACCCACGAGTTTTCAACCATTAAAGGTGTGGTTGAAGACGTTACTGAGATTATCCTGAACCTGAAACAAGTTAGGTTTAAAAGAAGCGGCGATTCCGGCGACACCGAAAAAGTCTTTGTCATCATTAACGGTCAGGACGCTTTTAAGGCCGGTGATATTACTAAGTTTTCCAATAACTTCACTGTATTAAACCCTGAACTGGTGATCTGCAATATGGATTCATCAGTTACGCTCGAAGTAGAGTTGACAGTTAATAAAGGTCGCGGCTATATTGCAAGTGAGGAAAATAAAAGCCAGGACGCT
>CAXTCH010000235.1:0-5949 GCA_964241945.1 uncultured Mucilaginibacter sp. | reverse complement strand
ATTTTGAACTTTGACGTTGCCAAGAGAATACACATAAAGCTCAAAAAAATCTCCTCTTGTAGTGATGCCGAGGAAATCTTTTTTACAGGCGAGTTGTATTTTACCATTGTATCCAACGAATAGTTTTGCAAAATCAGCTTTATTTAATGGATCAAAGGCAAGCTCATCATATATTAAATACAAGATTCCTGAAATTATTATAATAGATAATAGTTTTAAAGCCCTTTTCATATCGTTAGTTTCAATGGATACAGTTGCATGCCTATAACCTTTAATAATGAAGTCTTTTCCGTCACTTGACCCGCTGGGTCTACCCGCCCAGGTAGCAATATTTCTTAGTGATTTATTTTTTTGTATGTCGGATGCATAAGTAGCAAACCCCGCTATTCGCAGTCTCCGATGTTAGTAATCTATTATAACATCATCATTAAATAATTTCAATAAGCGTACCTCCTTACTTATCCAAAAGTAACGCGTCCAAAGCTGATAATCTTTATGTTGCTGTTCCCATTGTAAACCTACAGTGTACTTTTTATTCTTATGAAAAAGTACAGCTTCAGTATAAACGCCATCACTAATAACAGGTAACATAAATTTGTGCTGTCTACAGAGGGTGTGGAATGCTTTGTCGCGTTTGATGAATGTTGGGATAAGCGACAAAAAGTAGTTAACAGATGGTGCCTTCTGCAAATTACTTTGAAATGCAGGAAGTTTACAATTGTAAGTTAACGCATAGTATTTGCCTCGGTGCCGATAAAGTATAATGTTTAAGATGTCGGTATAATCATTGTTTAAGCTATTGCAAGTGGTGTCACTGCTTGTAATATTACATTCGCTACAATACAGATGATAATAAATGATGGTGTCTACCCTCTGCGCATGTAAGGAATCAACTACTCGCTTTAACCAAGTTTGGGGTGGAATTATCTTTTTTTGTGCCTGTGTTTGGAAGCAAGTAATCAACACTATTAGAATGCTTGAAAAATATAATTTCATTTAGCTTTTTTGTGATTTGATTTTAATATCGCCACCCTATTATCCGTAGTCTACGTATGCCCATGCTCCGAGACTTCAGTCTCTACCCGGAACCATTTGTTATATAGCTACTTACCTTGTATTCGACTACAAAATTTTTAAAACGGCAACCAAAATTACTGACACTATCTTGTCAGTGTTGCAGGGTGTTGCGTAGTGTTGCAAGGTGTTGTGCACTGTTGCATAGCGTTGCAGGTGTTGCACCTGTTGCGCGCAACACCCTGCAACAGCAGAGCCGGCATGCAGCCCCTACCCGGCCCAGCCTTCCCTGTCCAAACTCCTGAAATGTATAGCTTCGGCCAGGTGCGCCAGTTCAATGTTTTCGCTGCCGGCTAAGTCGGCAATGGTACGGGCCACCTTCAGGATGCGGTCGTACGCACGGGCCGAGAGGCCGAGCTTTTCCATCGCCTTTTTGAGCAGCGCCTGCCCGGCCGGGTCAATCTTGCACAGGTCGCGCACCATTTTCGAACTCATCTGGGCGTTGGCATGCAGGTCGGGCTTATTGCCAAAGCGTTCTACCTGCAGCTCGCGGGCCTTAATCACGCGTTCGCGAATGGTATCGCTTTTCTCGGAGATACGCTCGGATGATAGTTCACTGAAATTCACCGGCGTTACCTCCACATGCAAATCAATACGGTCCAGCAGCGGGCCTGATATTTTGCTCAGGTACTTTTGCACCGTACCCGGCGGACAAATGCACTCTTTTTCCGGGTGGTTATAATACCCGCAGGGGCAGGGGTTCATGCTGGCAATCAGCATAAAGCTGGAGGGAAACTCTACCGTCATCCTGGCACGTGAAATGGTAATGCGGCGCTCTTCCAGCGGCTGGCGCATCACTTCCAGCACCGAGCGCTTAAACTCCGGCAGCTCATCCAGAAACAGCACCCCATTATGCGCCAGTGAGATTTCGCCGGGCTGCGGATTACCGCCACCGCCCACTAAAGCCACATCACTAATGGTATGGTGCGGCGACCGGAAGGGCCGCACGGTCACCAGCGCATCGGCCGCCGCCATTTTACCGGCAACCGAATGTATCTTGGTGGTTTCTAAAGATTCGTGCAGGGTAAGCGGCGGCAATATGGAAGGCAGTCGCCGGGCCAGCATAGTTTTACCCGCACCGGGCGGCCCGATCAGGATTACGTTGTGGCCACCGGCTGCAGCAATTTCCAGCGCGCGTTTAATGTTCTCCTGGCCCTTTACATCGCTGAAATCGCTGTCGTAATTGCACAGGCTGTCGTAAAATTCTTCGCGGGTGTTCACTACGGTAGGCTTCAGCTGCACGTCGCCGTTAAAGAAGTCGGCAATCTCTTTGATGCTTTCCACGCCGTATACGTCCAGCTCATTTACAATGGCTGCCTCGCGGGCGTTTTGCTTGGGCAGGATAAAACCTTTAAAACCCTCGCGCCTGGCTTGGATGGCTATAGGCAAGGCCCCTTTGATGGGCTGCACGCCGCCGTCTAAGGACAGCTCACCCATAATGATATACTTATCGAGGTTCTCCGTTTCTATTTGCCCGGAGGCGGCCAGTACGGCGGTGGCAATAGTAAGGTCATACGCCGAGCCTTCTTTGCGGATGTCCGCCGGGGCCATATTCACCACCACCTGCTGCCGGGGCATGCGGTAGTTGCAATTCTTCAGGGCCGACTCGATGCGGAAATAGCTCTCTTTAACTGCATTATCGGGCAGACCGACGATAAAATATTTGGTGCCGGCAGCAATGTTCACTTCTACCGTAATGGTGGTAGCCTCGATCCCGTACACCGCACTGCCGAAAGTTTTAACTAACAAAGGTTTTAGATTTTTAGAGCCGGAAGATAGCTATTTTTACGGAAGTGTAAAGCGCATAAAGCTGCCTAAATAACCTGCTAATTTTCATACCTTAACTTTCGCCTCAAACTGAACCATGTCCCTTCACCTGCTGGAATACTTCCTGACCCTTTTTCATTTGCTGATTGTCGGCTTTAACCTTTTGGGCTGGATATGGCCCGCTACCCGGAGGCTGCATTTAATTGTAGTTATCGCTACCGCCTCCTGCTGGCTGCTGTTAGGCATCTGGTTTGGCATCGGCTACTGCCCCGTTACCGATTGGGAATGGCAGGTTAAAGAAAAGCTGGGTGAGCATAACCTGCCCGACTCGTTCATTAAGTATTATGCAGATAAGCTTAGCGGCCGCTCCATCAGTTCATCGTTGATTGATGTGCTAACGGCCGTTTGCTTTTTTACGGCAGCAGCACTTTCCGTATACGTTAACTTTTTCAGGAAGAGAAAGGCTCAACCGGCTTAACCCTCAATACGGAAAGCTAAATTTGCCCATCAGCACCACGGGGTTATTACCTATAACTAAAGGCTCCCCTGCCAGCGCTTCATTCCCCAGTAAGGCAAACAGTATCGCTTCCTTAGCATCAGGGTTAATGTCAATTTCCCGGCTGTTGCCAATCGCCGCATCAGGTAACTCGGCTGCCAGTTGCCGAATCACAAAAACATTACGCGCTCCGCCGCCGCTGGCAAACACCTGTAATGAACTGGCCGGTATATGCTTTTTAATAAAACCGGCAATGGCTTTGGCGGTAAACTCACTTAAGGTACTGATGATATCAGCCGGAAATACTTCATGCTGCAATTGGGCTAAGGCATGTTTCAAATAAGTGAGGTTAAACAACTCGGGGCCCGTGGTTTTGGGTGCCGGCTCCTCAAAAAACGGGTTGGCCAGCAACAGGCTCAGCAAATCCGTATTAACTTGACCCGAAGCAGCAATACGCCCGTCTTCGTCATAAGCCTGATCAAAATAGTGCCGGCAAGCGGCGTCAATCAAGGTGTTCCCTGGTCCTACGTCGGTGCAAATAACTTTACTTCCATCACCATCGGCAGGCAGATAGGTAAGGTTGGCGATGCCGCCGATATTCAGTAATATCCGCTCCTCGCCCGGTTGGCTGCCTAAAATCACATCGCCATACAATACCAAAGGCGCCCCCTCACCACTGGCAGCCACATGTTTCTGCCTGAAATCGCTGATGGTAAGGATGCCGGTTTGCACGGCTATATGGTCTCCATCGCCTATCTGCAGCGTGCCATCCGGAAAATCAGCGCGGCCATGCAGGCGTCGCGGCGCGTGGTAAATGGTTTGGCCATGGCTGGCGATGAAATCTACCCCGGCGGGGCTTATCCCCCAGCTTTGCAAAGCTTCCAGCACCATGCCGGCGTGCATTGAACCTATCTGCGCATTAAGCAGGCAAAGCAGTTCCAAATCGGCCTGCCGTTTAGCAAATATCTTTTTCACCTGTTGCCTGAATGCTTCGGTGTAAGGTGTGGTAACAAACTGCAGCAATTCCGCCTGCGTTTGCAGTCCGCTGTCCCGAAACCGGCATAAGGCAATATCCAACCCATCCAATGAGGTGCCTGACATTAAGCCTATGGCTAAGCGTTCCGGTTTTTGTGCAACACTGACCAGTTTTTGCACATTATGGTTGAGCTGGGGCATGGTTAAAGGTAAAAATTATTTAAAATACACAAGGTTATCAGCCGATATATGGTTTTTCCATTTATATTTAGAAACCAATTCATCCCATTTCTATGCCTGAACTTACTGTACAACCTAAAATTCGTCTTTTATCTCTCGACGTATTTCGGGGCGCCACTATGGCTGCCATGATTTTAGTGAACAATCCCGGCGACGGACGATATGTCTACGCCCCGCTGGAACATGCCGAATGGAACGGCTGGACACCTACCGACCTGATTTTCCCTTTCTTTTTATTTATGGTAGGCGTGTCCATAGTTTTTGCCATGCAAAGCAGAAAGGCAGACGTAAGCAGCCACGGCAAAATTATCCTGAAAGCTTTTCGGCGCACCGTTACTTTAATCATCATCGCGTTAGCGATTAATCTGATGTTTGAGCACAGCTTAACCCACCTGCGTTTTCCCGGTGTTTTACAGCGCATTGCAGTGGTATACTTTATCTGTACCCTGTTGTTTCTTACCACTTCAGACCGTACACGGTATTGGCTGTTTGCGTTGGTGCTGGTCGGTTACTATCTCATTATGAATTTTATCCCGGTACCGGGCGTGGGTCACCCCAGTTTAGAGCCTTCCACCAATTTAGGCGCTTGGATTGACCGGCTGGTATTTGGCACCAACCACCTTTGGGGCCAGTCAAAAACCTGGGACCCGGAAGGCTTGCTAAGCACCTTACCTGCCATCGGCACCGGCCTGTTTGGCATTGCCGTAGGCACCTGGTTAAGGCGTACCGACCGCGAAGCCAGCGTAAAAGTAAGCTGGATGCTCACTTACGGCGTAATTGCTGTGGTATTGGCCCTTATCTGGAACGGGTTCTTCCCAATCAATAAAAAACTGTGGACCAGCTCTTTCGTGCTGCTTACCGGCGGACTGGGCACCATTGCTTTAGCTATATTCTATTGGCTCATTGACGCACAGCGGCATCGCTGGTTTACCCGGTTTTTTGCGGTATTCGGCACCAATGCCATTACAGCCTATATTTTAGCTGACATTGTGCCTTACGCCATGTCGTCTATCCCGGTAACATCAGATGGCCAAAAAACTAACTTGAGCGGTTGGATTATGACCCATATTTTTACACCGGTGCTATCACCGTATAATGCCTCAGTGGCCGGCGCTGTATTGTTAATCCTGATTATCTGGGTAATTTTATGGCCTTTGTACAAAAGAGAGATCATCATTAAAATATAAATCATTCAAACTAAAGCTCTGTCATTTTAATGAAGGAGAAGTCTTTTAATGTGTACTTAGCAGCAGCAGAAGATTTCTCCTTCGGAATGACAGCAGCCTTTTTGACTTTGTAGTTTTCATTACAGCTTTTTCATTACGCTTATCCCTGCTTTTCCTGGTGTTACAGAATGAAAAGGCGGGGATAAAATTTTATTGGCGATGCATGCTGTA
>CAXTCH010000234.1:3521-5961 GCA_964241945.1 uncultured Mucilaginibacter sp. | reverse complement strand
GAGCGCGGCGTTAAGTTATCCGGCGGACAAAGGCAGCGGATTGCCATTGCCCGCGCGCTGCTAAAAAACCCTTCGATATTGATTTTAGACGAAGCTACTTCGTCGCTCGATTCGGAATCAGAACGCCTGGTGCAGGAAGCGTTGGAGGAGTTGATGAAAGACCGGACCTCTATCATCATTGCTCACCGGCTGTCCACCATCCGCGAGGCGGACCGGATTATCGTACTTGAAAAAGGTACGATTATTGAAAGCGGCAGTCACGAAGAATTAATGAACAACACAACCGGCTTATACCGCTATTTAAGCCGGTTACAATATGAAACTCCCTCCAACCCCTTGAAAGGGGAAATGAGGTTGGAAGATGAACAATAGCACGACCTTGAAATAACACCCGCTTTTGATCATCTTTCAATGCTTACAAATCCCTCTTTCGGGGGTGGGGACTTACTTTTTTTAACGAGATGAAACTAATCATACACGGGGCCGCCCGTCAGGTAACCGGGAGCATGCATTTGCTTGAGGTAGATAAATATAAAATATTGATTGATTGCGGGTTAGACTACGAGAAAGATCGCAATGTACAGGCCAATGAGAATTTTCCGTTTAAGCCCGAAGAAATTGACGTAGTAATACTTACGCATGCGCACATTGACCATTCGGGCAACCTGCCCACCCTGGTGCGCCTGGGTTTTGAAGGGCAGATTTTGTGCACGCCTCCTACAGCCGATTTAGCGGAACTGCTGATGCTGGACTCGGTGAGCATATTTATGCACAAACAGCACAAAAGCCGCAAACACGGAAGAAGTAAATTTAACAGCGGCAGGCAGCCACTGTATTTGCAGAAGCATGTAATGGACACTGTAGAGCGCTTCGTTACCATTGGCTTCAACAAGCCTTTCCGTATTACCGGCGATATCGAACTTACTTTTGTACCGGTAGGCCACCTATTGGGTGCTGCTGCGGCCATTTTAAAAATAAACGATAACGGAACGGAAAAAACTATTGGCTTTACCGGCGACATCGGACGTAAAAATTACCCGGTGCTTAATGATCCGCAGGAATTACCGCCGGTAGATTACCTGGTGAGCGAAAGTACCTACGGCGGCCGCTATCATACCAAAGGCAAAACCATTGAAGAGGTACTGGTGGAAATGATTGATAAGGCCTGCATTAAGGAACAAGGCCGCATGATTATTCCGGCATTCAGCATAGGGCGTACACAATCACTGGTGTATTCACTGAATAAAATATTTACTGAAGGTCTGCTACCTCCCGTGAAGGTATTTGTGGACAGCCCGATGGCATCCTCAGCTACGCAGGTATTCAGAAAGTATCATAACTTGCTCAACGCTGATGCACAGGATTTTTACCAGCACAAAGGCGATGAATTTGAGTTTGACAACCTGACTTATGTAGAAACCCTGAAGGACAGCAAGCAGATATCCAATTACTTTGAACCCTGCATAATCATTTCGTCCGCAGGGATGCTGGAGGGCGGCCGTATACAGGATCATTTATTTTACAATATCCAGAATTACTATTGCACTATCCTTTTTATAGGTTACTGTGCGAAAGGCACCTTAGGCTACCGGCTGTTACGCGGCGACCCTGTTGTACACATCAAAGACCGTGAATTGTCGGTCTATGCCACCATCAAAAAGACTGATTTGCTGAGCGCCCATGGCGATCACGAAGACCTGGTAGCCACTGTTGAACAGCAACCGGCAGACCGCTTAAAAAAGGTATTCCTGGTACATGGCGAAACCGAGAGCATGAATGCCTTAGCGGAAAGTCTTACCGAACAAGGCTATCAGGTAGAAATTCCGGAAATACATGTGAGTTATACGCTGTAAGCGTAGCTATGAAAACTACACTTCCTTAAACAACAAAGCCTCATTTGTAATAAATGAGGCTTTGTTGTTTTAAATAAATATTACTTTTTAAAATGCTCAATAATTAAAGTAGCAAGTTCCACGCCTATCCGCTCCTGGGCTTCGTTGGTAGATGCGCCTATATGCGGTGTTAATGAAATTTTAGGATGTTTAAGGATAGCCTCGCTTGGCGTAGGCTCGTTATCAAACACATCCAGCGCTGCAAAAGAGAGCTTACCGCTGTCTAAGGCTTCAATCAAGGCCTGCTCGTCAATGAGTCCGCCACGCGAAGCGTTGATAACACCTGCTCCTTTTTTTACTTTAGTAAATTCATCAGCGCCCAAAAGCGGTTTGTCTATAAACGGCGTATGCAAAGTAATAAAGTCGCTTTGAGCAATAATCTCTTCGGTCGAAGCTTGTTTCACAGAAGCTTTCACCGTAATGCCGCCGCCTAAAGTCAATTCCAGTTCAGGGTTGAACGGATACAAGTCATAAGCCAGCACTTCCATGCCTAAACCCAAAGCCATTTTAGCTACCTCACGACCGATACGGCCAAAACCCAGGATACC
>CAXTCH010000234.1:0-3421 GCA_964241945.1 uncultured Mucilaginibacter sp. | reverse complement strand
CCGCGGCCAATCAGCTTTAAATTAGGGCAGGCGTCAATGAGTTCTTTTCGAACTTTGGTAGCGCTTCGTACCGTAATACCATCATACTGCTGCAGCTTTTCAGCCAGCTCCGCTTGCGGGATGGTTTGGGTATCTATTTCAAAACCGGCGGCTTCCAGCATCTGCTTACCTACCGGATCAATGCCATCATTGGCTAATATTTTAATCATAATATATTAAGCCCCCCAACCCCCTGAAGGGGGAGCGTTGTTGTATTTCCCTTTTTAGGGGATTAGGGGCTTGGTTTGTACTTTATTTATTCTTTTCGGCAAATTCCTGCATGGCCTCAATCAACACATAAACGCTGGTGATAGGCAGGGCGTTGTATATAGAGGCACGGAACCCGCCCACGCTGCGGTGACCTTTAATGCCCACAATGTATTTCTCGTCGCATAGCTTCAAGAATGCCTTGTCCAACTCAGGTCGTTCAGATACAAAGCACACATTCATGCGCGAACGGTCTTCGGGTGCTGCTACCGCTTTGAATAATGGGTTACGGTCAATTTCCTCGTACAATGCTTTGGCTTTGGCTTCGTTCTCCTTCTGGATAGCCTCCACTCCGCCTTTGGCTTTCAGCCAGCGCAGGGTAAGCATAGATACATAAATGGCAAATACCGGTGGGGTGTTGTACATCGAGCCGCCTTCAATCTGTGTTTGATAATTGAACATGGCTGGTATGCTCCGACCGGTTTTGCCTAATATAGCATCCTTTACAATTACCAGTGTTACGCCTGCAGGCCCCATATTTTTTTGCGCACCAGCATAAATCAGTCCGAAATCAGCCACGTTGAATTTACGACTTAAGATATCGGAGGACATATCGGCCACCATAGGAACAGGTGAAGAAGGGAACTGCTGTAGCTGTGTACCATAAATGGTATTATTGGAGGTAATATGAAAATAAGCTGCATCAGCAGGCACCTCGAAATCTTTGGGGATGTAGGTAAAGTTACTTTCTTTAGACGAAGCGACAATTTGCACATTGCCAAAATACTTGGCTTCTTTTAATGCCTTGTTGGCCCAAACACCGGTTTCAAGGTAGGCAGCTTTACCTTCCGATGGCAGCAGGTTATAAGGAACCATAGCAAATTGCGTACTTGCGCCGCCTTGTAAAAACAATACGGAATAACCCTCCGGAACCTCAAGCAATTCTTTCACCAGCTTAACAGCTTCATCAAGCACGGCTTCAAACTCGGCAGAGCGGTGCGAGATTTCAAGTATGGATAATCCGATACCATTAAAATCAACGGCAGCCTCGGCAGACTGCTTTAGCACTTCGTGAGGCAATATGCCCGGCCCTGCGCCAAAATTGTGTTTCATATGATGTGTTAGTTTTAGTAAGAATAAAATTTACAGCAGCCGAAGTTAAATATTTAAGTTACCAAATGTCCACTGGTTATCAATAAATAATTACACAGCCAGCCATTAATTAAACCGCAGGCGCAGTACCCATCACCTTAAGCTTTTAACTCAAATATTTCAATTCCCGCACCGCCGCCTGTGGATCAGGCGCTCCGAAAACAAAGTTGCCGGCCACTAATACATTAGCGCCGCAATTAACCAACTCTTCGGCGTTTTTGCCGTTGACCCCACCGTCTACCTCAATAAGTAAGTTAGGCTTATACTCACTGCACATGGTAGTTAATTGATGAAGCTTTCGGTAAGTGTTGGGGATGAAGTGCTGACCGCCGAAACCGGGATTGACCGACATAATCAATACCATATCCAGATCAGACAGAATGTTTTCTAACTGATATACCGATGTATGCGGATTAAGCGCTACGCTGGCCTTGCAGTCCAGTTCTTTAATGGCCTGAACGGTGCGGTGCAAGTGCGTACAGGCTTCAATATGTACGGTAATGATATCGGCACCCGCCTTCTTGAAATCTTCCAGATAGCGGTCTGGCTCTACAATCATCAAATGTACATCTAAAGGCTTGGTGGCGTATTTTTTTATCGCTTCGATTACCGGGAAGCCAAAAGAAATATTGGGCACAAACATACCATCCATTACATCCACGTGAATCCAGTCGGCTTCACTTTGGTTAAGCATTTCAATGGCTTGTTGAAGGTTTGAAAAATCAGCAGTTAAGATGGATGGCGATATCAGGTGCTTCATGTCGCCAAATATAGGTACATTGGCTATAACACGAAGTAAAAAAGCATAATATGTGCGGGTACACAACCGGGTTAGTCACAGTTTTGCAACAGGTCATAATATTTACGCATAAGCTCAGTGTCATAGTTAACCAGGGATTGATAAGCTTCATTTACCAGTTCGGTTAAAATAGAAGCCCCCAGCTGACCGGCGCCATTCGGAATAGATTCGTAATATTTTATCAGTTCCTTTACACGGATAATTTCGTATAACAGCTTTTGGATTAAATCAGTGTATTTGCTGTTTAAGCCCCGGGCGTTATCCAAAAAATCCAAAGGATCATTGGTAGCAGATGTCATGTTTTTCGGTAGGATCGGTGGTAAATGTTACTGTGCTATCTCGCCATAGTATGGGGTTAACTTTATTATTCTGTTTTAAAGAGTGCTAAAATAATAATAACCCTGTTTTCACAGGGTTATTATCTTAATTATTTTGCATTATGCTTTATTTTCTTCTCTCCGCTCCTGCTGAGGCCGTTCCGGACGGGGCGGCTTAGGCAGTAAAGCTTTACGGGAAAGCTTCAATTTGCCTTGCTTATCTACATCCAGCAGCTTAACCGATACGATATCACCTACCTGGAACACACCGTCCATGGTTTCTAAACGGGAGTGGTCAATTTCGGAAATGTGCAGCAAGCCATCCTTGCCCGGCATAATTTCAACGAAAGCACCGAACGGCATAATGGTTTTCACCTTGCCTTCGTACACCTCGCCGATTTCGGGCTTGGAAGCAATGGCACGGATGCGGCTTACCGCTGCGTCAATCGAAGCTTTATCGGCAGCAAAAATCTGCACAATACCCTGGTTGTCTTTTTCCTCGATAGAAATAGTGGCGCCGGTTTCGCGCTGCATTTCCTGAATAATTTTACCACCGGGTCCGATAACGGCACCGATAAATTCCTTATCAATTTTGATGGTAACGATACGGGGAGCAAATGGCTTGTAATCTTCACGCGGAGCATTGATGGTTTTTTGCATCTCGCCCAGAATATGTAGACGACCGGCTTTGGCCTGGTCTAAAGCTTTGCTCAGTACTTCGTATGACAATCCATTGATTTTCAAATCCATCTGGCAAGCTACAATACCCTTTTCGGTACCGGTTACCTTAAAGTCCATATCGCCCAGGTGGTCTTCATCGCCCAATATATCTGACAATACAGCGTATTTGCTGCCGTCTTCATTGGTGATTAAGCCCATAGCGATACCAGATACCGGTGCAGATATT
>CAXTCH010000233.1:0-5966 GCA_964241945.1 uncultured Mucilaginibacter sp. | reverse complement strand
GGGTGTCGGTGTAGGAAAACAAGCGGCCCTGTAGCAGCGGGTCGTTACTAAAATCAATGCCCGGCACCACGTGGCCTAAATGGAAAGCTACCTGTTCGGTTTCGGCAAAGTAATTGTCGGTATTGCGGTCCAGTACCAAACGGCCTATGGGCTGTACCGGCACCAGTTCTTCAGGAATGATTTTGGTTGCATCCAGCAGGTCAAAGTCGAACTTTTGCTCATCTTCTTCAGCTACCAGCTGTACACCCACTTCCCATTCGGGATAAGCGCCGCCTTCAATAGCCTCATGTAAATCGCGGCGGTGAAAATCCGGGTCCATACCCGAAATCTTCTGCGCTTCGTTCCAGGCCACGGAGTGCACCCCTAATTTAGGTTTGAAATGCCATTTAATAAACGTGCTTTTACCTTCATCGTTAATAAAGCGGAACGTGTGCACGCCGAAGCCCTCCATCATGCGGTAGCTGCGGGGCAGCGCACGGTCCGACATCACCCACATAATCATGTGCATGGATTCGGGTGATAATGAAACCCAGTCCCAAAAGGTATTATGAGCTGATGCCGCCTGCGGTATTTCGTTATTTGGTTCGGGTTTTACAGCATGAATTAAATCGGGAAACTTGATGGCATCCTGTATAAAAAACACCGGGATGTTGTTACCCACCATATCAAAATTGCCTTCTTCGGTATAAAACTTAATAGCAAAACCGCGCACATCACGCGCTAAATCAGTTGATCCTTTTGAGCCGGCAACGGTTGAAAAACGCAAAAATACCGGTGTCTTGCGCGACGGGTCGGTCAGGAATTTGGCCTGCGTGTATTTTGCAAAGCTGTCGTTATAGGCTTCAAAGTAACCATGCGCTGCAGCCCCGCGGGCATGTACCACACGCTCGGGGATGCGCTCGTGGTCAAAGTGGGTCATTTTCTCACGGTAGTGAAAATCTTCCAGCAAGCTCGGGCCTCTTTCGCCTGCCTTAAGCTGGTTCACGTCGTCATTAATGGGTAGCCCGGTATTGGTGGTCATCAAATGGCTGGTGCTGTCTTCCGTATAAGGAGCCAGTTTCTCCACTTTTTTGTCGTTGTTTTCAGGACGGTCTGATTTGGTACTTTGCATAGATAAATATTTGTATAGATAGATGAATGGATTTAATTAAAACTTGTTTTTAAGAATTCATAAGTTAACGTGATTAAGTCATATTTACTAAATTTAATTAATGCCTAATGCAGACCGGAATATATACGGCAATGGTGAGGAAAACAGAGGCGAGCTGAAAATGGCTGATCAGCTATCTAAAACAGTGAAGCTGATGAGAAAATAAAGGTAAGCGGAGCGCTTCATCCAGCTTATTGAAAGTTAAGCGGTTTATGTTGATAAACAGGTCTTACTTTAGTTCTTTTTCATGGTTAACCTGATGGCCACTGAATCGCCCACCAGTTTACCATAGCGGCGCGATACATTGCAGGAATTCTGAAAATGGATACCCCCGTAAAAACGCGAGCGTGCAGTTTCTTCTGCCGCCGCCCTGAAGGAGGTAAATGAGCGGCTTTTAATACCAAACTCGCGTTCCGAAGTATCGGTATAAGCTACATTATTTCCGAAGGTGCTGCTCAATGCTTCGGCTGCGGCGGCCGAGATGGTGCAGTGCCCGCAGGTATATTCCGGAAACGGAGGCGTTTGCAGGTGCGGGCGCCACTCGGGGTCAATATATTTGTCGATCACGGTTTCGGGCCGGACGGTTTTGTGCACATACTTGGCCGTCCACGATTCGATAAACGCATCGAACAGGGCAATGGCGGTTTTTGCATAAGCACATACTGTAGTATTAAAATCGGCTTTTACTTTTTCAGCGCCTATGCCTACCACACTCATCCAGTGTCCCGCCGGCGAAAATTTTTTGGTCACAAATTGCACATGGCCGGCCACGTTTAACTTTTGCGGATTGTCATCCCAAAAATCAGCCATCCAGGTTTGCTCAGGGCTCAGGTGATCACCGGTGCTTTTTATCAGCATTACCTCTTTATAATAAACGCTGTTTTTATGGGTCATGTCAAAAGGCGGCGGCGGCGGCACCCGGTACTCTTTGGCATCGTGCATCACCAGCGTACGTATTTCGCCCCAATGTGGCTCTACTGCTTCAGTATACGCAGGTGGCGTGGGTACCCAACGTCCTGATGAATCATTAATAGCAAATTTCGGAGCGCTGCGGGTTTGGGCATAATGATCTTTTTTGCTCCAGGCCAGTACGGCATCGGCCATGCGTTTGGCGAATTCTTCCGAGCCTGACATCATTTCGTCGGGCATGCCGTGCGTTTTGGCCAGTGTACGCAAGCTGTCGGTGTAATATTTCAGGCTTCCGGCCGGAAAAGTTACCGCTTCGCCCACTTTGCAAAAGGCCAGCAGTGCAGCAAACGGGTAGTTGATCCGCTCATTCCGGACAGGCCGCGGCATGGCTGGCATCCCGTTTAACTGCCGCGCTAAACTGCGGTAATGTGCCTGGTCGCCGGCGGCAATTACCTCATAGCCGGCTATGGTGGCATAAGCATAATTGCGTGAGGCTACCACCGGCGTAAAATTGTTGCCCATTACAATACTATTCAATTCGTGCACTGTACTGCTGTAAAGTTTCGGGTTGCTGAACACTTTATTATAATCCGGCTTTTTGCAGGCGGCCAATAATGATGCCACCGTTACTACGGTTAACAGCAATACGGAACGGAAAAAATCAAAACGACTCATTATTTTACCATGTACGTTTTATGCCCGGGGCCAACGCCGGTAATGGTTAATGATTTCCAACCGGCAGGCAAGGTGCTTTTAATTTGCGTAATGCCCTTAGGGGTAATGTCCAATCCGCCAAAGCCCATCAGCAGGCTTTGAATAATGCCACCGGCCCCTGTGGCAAAATAGGGGTTGGTACCGCCCTTAGTCTCGGCAATGACCCGGAACGGTGGATTTAAGTTGGGCATATAAGCATCTTTAAACCAGTGTTCCGCCTTACCGGCATTGCCTAAGCGGGCATACAGCAACGCGAATATACCCTGTGTCATGGCTGGTGTGCCTTCGTTGGGTACGCGGGTTTCATAATATTCTAAGTCTCTTTTGATTTGTGCGGGATCGGTAATGGTTTTAAGCGGATAGGCTAATAAATTTACATCCGCTTGTTTAATACCTTCGCCGTGGTAAGTGGCAAACTCTCTGGTAACGCCATCAGGTAACTTTTCAATTGGAATGTTTTGCGCTACCTGCTTCCAGTCGGGGTCGGCATGCAAGCCTAAAATTTGGGCGGCTGCGGTTGCATAGTTTAAATTTGCAATGGCGGCGGCATTGGTAAAGGCATTATTGTCTACATTTTCTGCCCATTCATCAGCCGCTACCACATCTTTAATATCATAATGGTTCGGCCCGTTACGCTCTACCCGGCTTGCCCAAAAATCAGCCGTGGCCGATAGTATAGGCCAGCCTTTTTCGCGCAGCCACTCTTTATCCTGCGTTACGCAGTAATAATTCCAGGCAGCCAGGGCCACATCGGCTGTGATGTGATGCTCGAAGGGTCCGCTCAGCGCCCAAACCGGCGTCTCTTCCACACCGCTGTCTGCGCTTTCCCAGGGGAACATAGCGCCTTTATATCCGTGCGAAAAAGCATTCTGGCGGGCGGCTGCCAGGCGCTGGTAACGATACTCCACCAGTGATTTGGCGATCTCCGGGTGCAGCACCAGCAAAGCCGGGTACATCCATAAATCTGCATCCCAAAACACGTGACCGTTATAGCCCAAACCCGATAAGCCCATAGGTGAAGGTGAATAAGCGGTGCCGGAACGAGAGAAAGAATATAAATGGTATAACATGCTGTGCACATCCTGTTGTACCTGCGCATCGCCTTCAATGCGAATATCGCTTTTCCACAAACTGTCCCACGCCATTTCATGCTGCTTAACCAGGCGTGTTTTACCTTCCAGTTTGGCAAACATGGTTAGGCGTTCGGCCTGGTTTAAGGGGTCGGCATCATGTGCGGAGGTGATGGAAGTACCGGCTAAGGCATAGCTGTACGTCTGGCCTGCAGTTATATCCTTGCTGAACTTCATCAGGTGCATGTTGTTATCCCACATTTCATGAATCACCCGTGGTTCCTGCCCATGCGCTTCGTTAAACAGAAAAGTATTCGATGCGCAAAGCTGAAGCTTGCCGGTGGGGCTTTTAGCCGTTGAGGTCAGCAAACTGATGGTAACGTGCGGACGGTCAATCTCATTGTAGTAATTCTGCACATCCTTTAAGGCGTCCGGCGCTTCCATAACGCTGGCAGCCGTAACATGAATCGGCTTTTTAGCGGTGATACTGATATCCATCAGTGCTGTAAAGGGCAATTGCCGTAATGAATAATAGGTGTAGGTGATGGTAGCCTCGCTGCCGTAATCAAAAGTGGTGGTAAAGGCTGCTTTGTGCATGTCCAGTTCCTGCCTGAAATTAGAGATGTTACCGGCTGCCACCCGCCGACCATCAATCTCAAGGTACATATTGAGCAGGTTGAAACTGTTGAGAAAATTGCTTACCCGCCCGCGGCCGTATAAATCATAAGCGCCGGCTAACACTACGTTTTTTACCTTAAACGGCTCGGGAGACGAAACGATACCCAGCATACCGTTGGCCACTGTGATGCCATAATAATTGGCAGGGTCAATTTTATCAGCCTTAATTATCCAAGCATCCTGCGCCATAGCCGTCGTCGCAGCCAGCCAGTAGCAGCCTACGCCCAGGAAGAATGTGAACCACTTTTTCATATCAATGAGTTGGTTTAAAAAATCGGACAGAATTATTGTTAAAGGCAACGGCGTAAACCAGGCCTGCCTTGGTGTGTATAATTTTGATATCCCTCACCTCGCCGCGCAGCACCAGGCCCGAGCCTGCTAAAGATAGCGGTTTGAGGTTGTTGTTTTTCCCTTTAACCAGTACATCACCGCAGTCGGCATCATAACGGCCTTCGTAAGGTAATACGCCGTAATAGTTGCCTGCGGCAATTAAGCCTTGTTGTGCGCCTTTAAAAGTAGCAAAGGCAAACAGGGGGGCGGTTTGGGCTGAAGACGGCAACGCTTTAAACTGAAACTTGCCGCCGCCTGTGTTATAAAAAACGCCAGAGGAGAAAGCATTGGCCATCAACGGGTGAGTGTCTGTTAATGAATCGCCAAAAAGCTCCTGCACTGTTTTACCGGCAAAATCATGATAGTACAGAAACTTCTTTTTGAGCAGGGGCACCTGCCTTTCAATTTCGCCTTTACCCAAAAAGGTGTAATCCTTTTGGTTGATGCTGTAGGTAAGCATAGGGTCTACCGTTCCGTTTTTATCCAGATCGGCAAGATATAGCTTCACTGGGTTGTCATTTGTGGGATGCAGTTTGGAATTTAAGCCATAGTTCCCGGCTACAATGTCTGTGTGGCCATCGCCGTTTACATCCGTCAGCATCACGCGTTGCCACCAGCCGGACAGTTGTTCCATGCCGGATGAGCGTTGCTCCGCAAATTTACCCTTTTGATTGATAAACACTTTAACCGGCATCCACTCGCCGGCCACCACCAGATCCGGCCAGCCATCATTGTTCAAGTCAGCAAACGCGGCTGAATGCAGCAGGCCAGCATATTTAAGTTCGTTGGGGATAGCGGCCTCGCGATAACGGTCATGACCATCGTTCATTAACAAATAAGACGGAGGTATTTTACCATAATGCATGGCTTCCGGTGCACCGGCAATAAACAAATCCGGGTAACCGTCGTGATTAACATCTGCTGTGGTTACTGCCGATTTATTGGTTGTAAATAACGGAATGGTATTGCTGCGCCTGAAGTGACCTTTGCCATCATTCAGATAAAGGCGATCGGCCAGTTCGGCTGCACTGTTGGCATATTCGTTACCACCGCTGGCCACGTAAAGGTCGGGATAGCCGTCGTGATTTGCATCTAAAAATACGGCATCTATATCC
>CAXTCH010000232.1:0-5979 GCA_964241945.1 uncultured Mucilaginibacter sp. | reverse complement strand
GCTTTGAAATTACCAACCCCGATGACCTGGAAACAGGCGACAGCCCGCAGCTGGGGTTATTTTGAAGTGGTTGCTGTCTAAAAAAGTTGTTTAAAATAACAATATCTCAACTTTGTCATTGCGAGGTACGAAGCAACCCCGTAGCATACAAGGCTGACGGGCATAACTAAGGGGTTGCTTCGTCGTACCTCCTCGCAATGACAACTATTATTAATTTGCGATAACCGTAAACAGACTTGTAATGTTTGCTATTACTCCTAACATCCCTGCTCCGCCTGAGCATTGAAAATTTATAGTGTGTGTAATTGCTGTATGAATAATCATTTCATCATGAAATTTATAGCGACATACTTTGGCATAGCCGCCCCTTAATTTGGCATAAAGTTACAGTTATGGCTGATAGTTTATTTGAGATAAGGAAGATATTAGATAATTGCCTGAGCAAGCTTAAAAGCCAGAAGGATTTGAATGTTCGGTTGCAACGGTATGAGCAGCTGGCCTTGCTGAGGGATATTGAAAGGCAACTCGAAAGCATGGCTGAACATTCAGCACTGGCCGGCCATGCTATTCCTGCCAAAGGGCTTACGCCAAAGGGCAGGCTATTCTACAACGAACTGTTTGAATATGGCAAGGGGCGCCGCTGGAAGGAAATACCGGCACACCTTCAAGGCCTGTTAGCTGAAAGGAAAACTCAGCTTAACAAGCAAATGCAGTTTGATGATATAAGCGGTTCAGGTTTGCTGAAGCTGAACCAGCAGTTGAATGAGCAGGAGGCTGCCATTAACCGGTTTTATAACACGATCAGGTACGCCCTGCCAGACAGGAGCCGGCAAACGCCGGCTGAACAACCGGAAACCGGAAGATTGCTGCTAAGGTGTTTTACTCAGGGTAACCACTATGAATTTTACCCTGGCAGCTTTGATCCGAAAAATCACTTTTATGAGCTTGAATTTTCTCTGACTGACCTTATGGAAAGCAGCCCTTTCTATTATAAAACAGCAGCACAGGCCGTAAACGCCTTTAATGAGCTGCCGGCAGCATTGCATCGCCAGGGGTTTTGCCTCATGTTTGCCCTGCTTGCCAATGACGGTATTTTAGCCTGGCAGGATTTCCTGAACATCAGTGAGGTTACCACAAGTTTGAATGTAAGCATAGATTTTTAAGGCTGTTATGGTTAAACTATGTGTAGCCGGCTTCACCGGGGGGCGGCAGAATTTACAAAGGCCCAACGTCCGTTTTTAAACTTCATCATGTTCTGGTCTGTCATCCGGTAGTCAGTCCATATGGTTTCAATATTATAAATTTCATGGCCGATGCCCGAATGATCATATAAGTCATGCATCAGGTAACAATAGGGATCAGTTAAAACAGGCATGTACTGCTCCCGCCAGTCATCCGTTTCCGGGTCATTGACTAAGTGCCAGGTATCGTTCTCCAGGTCTTCTATACAAAAACTCCAGTGCGAGGTATAAACAGGGTCTCCATCAGTATTAAAGGTAATAAACTGTACAGCGGCTTCAAATTCATAATCGGTGGTTTCAGCAGCCTTATCAGCTAATTTGTTACGCAGCAGGGTTAAGTATTCCTTAGCCTTTGCTGTGATCTGTACTTCCTTTTCACGTAACATTTTATTCAGCGCGCTTAAAAAGCCAACCTGGTGCGCCGAAAGTTCCGTGTAGGGTTTACGCTCCTTAGTCTGTTTAAGCGCCTCTCTTGTTAAATGCCTTCTCAGGCCACCGAAAAAATGAAGGTGCCAGTCGCTATCCGGAGCACTGTTTCTGCCTATTACAGCTTCCATGCTATCTATATAAAACCGGATGGCGCTGCGCATCAACACATGAGTTGGCGCATGTTTAAGCCGGGTATTCAGAACATGCAGCGCCACAGCAGGCATATTTAATAATAACAGCTGAAAAACAGCTACACGGTCGCCCTCGGCTATCTGCTGCAGCAGCCTGTCTTCATTTCCCGGCAATATAAAGGAACGAATAATGGCATCTCTGGAGGGCATTGATTTTAAGTAGTGAATCTGCTTCTTATTCTTCATGATGAGGCAAACTTACTGCAGGAGCGCGACAAGGTGCGGCGCAGTAAATTTTTCGCGATCGAGTTTACTGCGACATGCTTTGTCGCTGAGGCGGAGATGTTTGTGGGAAGATGCAATAATTTATAAAAAGTTGGTATGTTTAGTATTCAGCAATACGTTTCGAAATTACACTAATTACATACAAATATTAATATATGCAAGAGCTTTTTAAAGAAACTGACATTGATTATAGACCACTTTCAGAATATGTAAGTTGGTTTATTGATGAAAGCAGCGATTGTTATAATTATGTTCAGCTACCTCCAATCCAAAGGAATTCGGTTTGGAATGCCGATCAAATTGAAAAACTTTGGGACTCTGTTTTAAGAGGCTTTCCGATAGGCAGCTTTCTACTATCACCCAGAGAAAAGGGCAGCACAGCACGACTTATTGATTCTCGAGAACAAAAAAAATCTGATAGCGAAGGATATTTTCTTTTAGATGGGCAGCAACGTACCCGGGCGTTGCTGCTGGGCTTTAAACCGAACAAAGGAGAATCACGGCTTTGGATTGATCTCAACCCTGATCTGTCTTTCTTCAACGCAGAACATAAAGACAGGCAATTTTTATTACGCCTTATTACTAAATATCAACCCTGGGGTATGGATAATCAAAATCCTAAGGCTAACTTGAATGAAGCTCAAAAATATGACGCAAGAAAAGAACTGTATAATTCCTCTTTTCATTATGATTACAATGTTAAGATTAATACTAAAGTAACTGAAATTGAGAAAGAAGAAAAATTTTCCTGGCCTGTGAGGGCAAAGTTTCCTGTTCCGTTTGATGCCTTCGTAAATTTATGCGGAGGAACAAAAGGAAGATATATTGAGCCAGATTGGAAAGAAGTTTTAGAGCTGATTCCTCGCCGGTTTAAAGTAAACTCTGATCCAGCAGTCCCTGATCATTACCAGCAAATTTTAAAGGCGCTAAAGCCGTTGATAGACAACACAGACAATAACAAAGATAAAAGGGCTGTGGCATTTTTAAAACAGAACCTTGATTTTGATAAGCTGCATGAGCAGGAAGATTCACAAAGCAGCATGGAGGTTTTATTCCGCAGAATAAATTCAAACGGAGCCGTTCTTGCTGGCGAGGAGATGGCTTATTCTATATTAAAGTCAAGCTGGGACAAATCATATGATCTGGTATCTGAAATTGTAAACGACTCCCAAATAGGTTACTTGTTTACATCTACTGGTGTTGTAATGGCAGCAGCCCGGATTTCAAGATTTAACCTGAAATTTAATGATAACCTTAGGCAACTAACCGGCGCTAATTTCAGAAAGTGGATAGGTGAAAAAAATAAAGAAGGTAAACATGCCTTCCGCGAAGAAATGATTGCATTGATGGATGTAAAGAATGATAAGTCAATATTTCATCAAATCATGGAACGCTTTTGTAATCTGGCATTATACAGAATTAAAGATGATATAAATGATGCCGGCATTCCCAAAAAACTTCTTCTTTCAATACCACCAACCTTAATTCATCCTGTTCTGATATGGCTTTATCTGAATAAAGATGCAGAAGACAAAGATGAGGATAACCGTAAAAATATTTTAAGATACTTAATTTTTTGCTTATTAGGATTGCGCAAGGATAAGGATAATAATAAAGACGAGGCTTCAAAAAAGGCAATTGAAATTATCAGAAACGATCATAACGGTTTTCCTGATGCATTAATTTACAAACAATGGATAGATGATAAATCAGGTATAGGTATGAAGATACCCCGTAATTATCCTTTTGCTAAAAACAGTGCCAACGGCTTGTTAAAATCATGGAACGAAATAATAGGTGACAATGAAGATGAATACAAGCATTTTAGATTCGCCTTTTGGTATAAGAAAGAATTATTGCTTTGGTTTCAGCGAAGCTATCATGCAAAATGGTTTGATGGATATAATCCTATGAGCAACGATGCCTACGATACACCGTATGATTATGATCATATCCTTCCCAAATCACATATCAGCATTCAAGGCTCCTCTCTGAAAACTGACATTACTGACCCGGTGGCTAAAAAACACTTCGAAAAACACAGTAAAGATATATACATCAATTCAATTGGAAATTACAGAGCCTGGCCAGGCTGGGCTAATCGTTCAGATAACAACAAATGCCATACGGTTAAATTAAGGATGGATAAAGATAAAGTTGATGAATATGATGACACTGCTAAGACACTCGAATTAGAATCTGATTCAGATTTTCTTGTTTCTTCTGCAATTGATGAAAGTGATAAAGATTTATGGAAAGACGCTGGCAGAGGTGGAGATGTAAGGGACTGGCCGGAAAAAAGAAGGAAGGCCTGGCAACAGGCTGTCGAAAACAGGGTTTTGTACCTGTATCAAATATTTTACGATACCTTTGAATTTGAGTACTGGGACGAAATCAATACATTAACCTCTTCTGAAACTGTGCAATAATGTCCAAACGCGGCTATATATCCCGTTATATCATGATTATCAAAAGGCTGAAGGCAAGGCCCTTCAGTTCCTTTAATGAGGTGGAGCAGTACATTAACCGGCAGCTGGAGCACCTGCACCTGCAGGATGACGGACTGACTATGGGTTCCTCCAAACGTACCTTACAGCGGGACATCAGGGAGATCAGGACACTGTTTGGCATTGATATTATTTATGACCATTTGCGGAAGGGTTATCACATCAGTTCCAGCGAATATGAATCAACCGGCTTTCAGCGCATGCTGGAGGCCTTCGATATCTTCAGCTCCCTGAACATGGCAGGCGATATGAATGCCTATGTGGCTGCCGAGAGCCGTAAACCTGCCGGAACCGAAAATATGTACGGCATTATACATGCTATCAAAAACAGCCTGGTTATCCGTTTCAAATACCACAAATACTGGGAGGAAACCGCAGGCCACCGTACTGCTGAGCCCTGTTTATTAAAGGAGTGCCAGAACCGCTGGTACGTAATGGCCAGAGATGTGCCCGGAGGCTCACGGCTTAAAAGCTTCGCCCTCGACCGCTTGTCTGACCTGGAGATAACCAGTCAGCATTTTGTGCCGCAGCCGGGTTTAAACACTGAGGAACTTTACCGGCATTCCTTTGGTATCATCACGGATAACGGGCAGCCCCCGCAGGAGGTCGTGCTGTCATTTACTCCTTTTCAGGGCAAGTATGTAAAGTCGCTTCCCCTGCACAGCTCGCAGCAGGTAATAGCGGATAATGACAAAGAAATTCGCATCAGATTAACCATTTATATTACGCACGATTTTGTGATGGAGCTGCTCTCGTACGGGGATACGGTAATCGTTGTAAAGCCTCAGGCATTACTGCAGCAAATTAAGCAGGCGCACCAAAAGGCTTATGCGCAGTATTAAATCCTGTTCACCTAATCAGGCGTTGTTTGCATTAATCAGGTTTACTACCACTTTTACCATCATATCCTTTTCATCCGGCTTGCTCTCAGCAATCATCAGGGTTAAGGCTACCAGTGCATTGTCGGCCACCCGTTTTGAGCCGTCGTTCCGGTAAAGTATCTTGTTCTTTTCTAAAAACCAAACAAACAGGTAAGCGGCTATCCGTTTATTACCATCCGAAAAGGAATGATTTTTTACAACAAAGTATAATAGGTTGGCCGCCTTTTCCTCTATAGTAGGGTAAAACTCAACGCCGCCAAAGGACTGATAGATTGTACCGATGGAGCCTTTGAAGGAATCATCCTTTTCATTGCCAAACAAGGAGCCTCCGCCAAACTTAACCTTTAACTCCTTAATGGCCTGCATGGCCTCATCATAAGTTGCAATGAACAGCTGCTGATCGGCAGTGCCCATCACAGATAACCGCTGATGGTCGTACTGATCCAGTATATTTAGGGCATAGCTGTAATCTGCCGCTACTTTCAGCAGGCCCGTAGCTTCATCC
>CAXTCH010000231.1:0-6019 GCA_964241945.1 uncultured Mucilaginibacter sp. | reverse complement strand
TACTGCTTAAAAAGCATATCGACAAGTTGCTGGAGAGCCCGCTGGTAGTAGCTTACGCCTTTGTAATTGGCGGTATCATCCTGCTTTTTGTAGATAACTGGTTCAACCGGCCTGCTATTAAGGAAGAAAAGGATATTAATTATTTTACTGCCTTTAAAATCGGTGTGTTTCAATGCCTGGCCATGATTCCGGGCGTATCGCGTTCTGCCGCTTCCATAGTAGGCGGTATGTCACAAAAGCTGACGCGCACCGCTGCTGCCGAATTCTCCTTCTTTTTAGCCGTACCTACCATGGCAGGCGCTACCCTAAAAGACCTGTATGATTTTTACAAGAATAGCAACGTATCTGCAGCCGAAATTCACCAAGACGTGAAGTTTCTGCTGATTGGCGGTGTTATTGCTTTCATTGTAGCCTTGCTGGCTATCCGTACCTTTATCACTTTTCTGGAACGGCAGGGCTTTAAGCTGTTCGGTGTTTACCGTATTATTGCCGGCTTATTTATTATCGGCTTGTATTATACCGGGCATTTGGCGGCATAACAACCCCTCTATCACCCCTCCCTGAGGGCAGGGCAGATAAACGCTACTACACAATACAAAAAAAGGACAATCTTAATCAAAGATTGTCCTTTTCTATTTTATAGCCCTCCCCCTTGGGGAGGGTTGGGAGGGTGTTATGCCCAAAGATTTTCAGGATAGGTGCCGTTGTTGACCAGCTCAGAGATGCTTTTCTGTACAATCGGTTTATCTTCCTTATAAGTAACCCCAAACCACTTAGATGGGGTTGGGATAACTTTAAAGGATGCGGTGCCGGTTTTGATCAACTCATCGGCTACCAGCGGTATAAAGAACTCGGCTTTCGGGTTGTTCTCGTTAGCCTCGGCAAAGCGTTTAAACATGGGTTCACTTTGGGCAAACACAGCCGGTGTAAAACCCCAGAAGTTCATGGATACACGGGTATCGGTAGGCAGTTCATGCTCGCCGGCAGCATCTTTATAAAATACTTTGCCACCCTCGCCAAAATACACTTCGGTACGCTCGTTAATTTCCTGCATGTAGCCGTTTTCGTCTACCTTACATACTCCGCGCGATACAGAACCATAATCAGACAACGTACGGTCAATCTGGTAACCAATTAGTGAATACTTGTCATCGGCGGCTTCACTGGTTAAAAACTGAGCCATTTTTTCAAAGGCATCGTACCCATAATAGTCGTCGGCGTTAATTACGCAAAAGGGTTCTTTTACCTGGTTGCGGGCCGCCAGCACGGCATGGGCGGTACCCCAGGGCTTGGCGCGCTCAATTTCTTTATCAATACCATATTGCTTCAGATCGTAGTTTTGGAATACATAATCAGTTTCTACACGACCTTGCAGTTTGGGCTCAAATATTTCTTTGAATTTATCGGCAAATTCTTCGCGGATGATAAAAGTGATTTTACCAAAGCCGGCTTTAATCGCATCATAAATAGAGTAATCGATGATGGTTTCGCCGTTCGGCCCAAAGCCATCTACTTGTTTCATGCTGCCATAGCGGCTGGCCATACCTGCGGCCAGAATTAATAATGTTGGTTTCATATTGTAAGAATAGATACAGATGTTAAGGTTTAGATTATATTACGATAACAGCAAATAGCTTATTTAGTGTTTTTTATGTACCGGAAGTCCTGCCCGGCTTCAATGTTCAGCAGCGTTTCATAAATCAGGCGGATTACGTTGTCGACATCTTCCTTATGAATCATTTCTACGGTGGTATGCATGTAACGCAGCGGCAATGAAATCAATGCCGACGATACACCATCGTTTGAATAGGCAAAGGCATCCGTATCGGTGCCGGTGGAACGTGAGGAAGCCTGGCGCTGGAACGGAATATTTGCTTTTTGTGCCGATTCAATCAGCAGCTTGTTCAGGTTGTTTTGCACTGCAGGTGCATAAGACACCACCGGACCACGGCCGCAGGCTAAATCACCTTGTGTGATTTTGTTAATCATCGGGGTTTGAGTATCGTGCGTTACATCGGTTACAATGGCTACATTGGGTTTAATATGATGGGCAATCATTTCGGCACCGCGTAAACCAATTTCTTCCTGCACGGCATTAACAATATACAAACCGAAAGGCAATTGCTTGGCGTTTTCTTTCAGCAAACGGGCTACTTCGGCAATCATGAAGCCGCCGGCACGGTTGTCAAGCGCACGGCCAACATAATAGCGGTCGTTCAGCACCATAAATTCGTCCTCATAGGTAATTACGCAGCCCACATGTATGCCTTTGGCTTCCACTTCTTCTTTAGAAGTACAACCGCAATCCAAAAAGATGTTCTTCAAAGTCGGTGCTTCTTCTTTTTCGCCCCCTAAACGGGTATGGATGGCGGGCCAGCCAAATACGGCTTTCACTATGCCGTTGTCGGTATGGATGTCTACCCGTTTGGAAGGCGCAATCTGGTGGTCGGAACCACCGTTACGGATTACATAAATTAATCCATCGCTGGTTATGTAATTTACAAACCACGAAATTTCGTCGGCATGCGCCTCAATTACTACTTTATATTCGGCCTGCGGATTAATGATGCCTACGGCAGTGCCATAGTTATCTACATAAAAGTCGTCAATGTAAGGTTTAAGGTATTCGAGCCATAACTCCTGGCCTTTCCATTCAAAGCCAGTAGGCGAGGGGTTATTGATATATTTTTCGAAAAAAGAAAGTGAAGTTTCATTAACTACCGCCACGTGCTGCGGTTTCTCCAGAGGTTGCTTTTTAGCCATATCGAAATGTTAGATATAGAGGTAAACAGGTAAAAGGCAAATATAGGATTAGCCTTTAAAGTTGTGATAGGTAAACATCAAAAGCGGAAAAAAGATTTGTCGATTTTGTATTCAAGCCAATGAGCTGAAATTCGAAAACAAGATATCCTGATGGTAATGTTGGCATTTGTCAGATTGCTTTGCTCATGATTACATATTCAATCCCATTTCGTACAAACGGCTCGTCGTCTACAGCAAATCCCTGTTTTTGATAAAAGCCGGTAGCTGATAGCCGGGCGTTGCACCATAGCCGCTTGCCGCCGCCAATTTGAGCAAATTCAATCATAAAATTCAGCAGTTGTGTGCCAATGCCCCGGTGCTGATAAGCCTTCTTTACGGCAAATTTACGAAACTGGTAATCGGTACCTTTTTGAAAAAGCGATACCACGGCAATTAATTGTTGATCATCAAAAACACCAAAGTGGTATCCGTGCTCATCTTCATCCATACCCATGGTATACCAGGGTTGGTCGGGGTACAGTACTTCATGACGCAGCCGCCAGGTAAGTTCAGGCCGTATTTGTTCAGGAATTGAATCACCCATAATTTATTTTCGGTTACTCTGAGCAACAGCAAAAAAACGATACAGTTGTATACAATGCATGCAAATCTTTGGTGGCTTTACATAATTTTACGGGCTTACTGAACCTTCAGAAACTTGGTTCTTCCTTCCGAGCTGCCGTTACTGCTTTTAAGCTCTACCGTGTAAGCGCCCGGTTTAAGCGGACTAATATCCTGATTTAAGCTGCTGCTGTTTACCTGCTTCTGCACCATTAATATGCCGGCTGCATTATAAATACGCAGCAGATACGAGGACGATGAAGGCATATGGTCAGCGCTATTGTTATTCTCCGTATTCATGCTGATTTGTATAGCTTCCCGGGCCGGATTGGGATATACATTGAACAGCCTGTTTTCTGTGGTGCCATAATTAACGCTCACATTGGCCGAATAGCTGATGGCTTGGTTTATATCTGCCTGTTTGAGCCGGTAAGTGTTAGTCCCGGTAACAGGGTGCGTATCGGTATAAGTGTAGGTTGTGCTCCCATCACTCTGACGTATGCAAAGCGGCGTAAACTGGCTGTCTCCTTGTTTCTCTAACGTAAAGCCCGTATAATCGCCTGCGTTATATGCCTTCCAGGTAATTTGGATGCCGCTGTTTACTTTGGCTGCTGCAAAAGATACTAATTGGTATGGCGGCATCGGTTTGCGTTCAATGGCCAACTCAAAGCGTTCCGGGCCAAAGCTGGCGGTATCACTTTTCAGAATGTTGAATTTATATGCGCCGTAGTGGCCAATGTTCAGTGAATCTCTTTTGTATTTATCGCGCAGCCAAACATCGTAAACTGCAGTATCAATATTTCGTAACCCTTCCAGTTTCAGGTTATACAATCCATCGGTAGCGCCGTCTACATATAACTTAACGGTGCTGTTACCCCGGGTGTAATCGGGCAGGTGATTAACGGCCGCACGGATCCCATCGGATGATATGCTCGACATATATACCTTAACAGAAATACCATCCAGGTCCAGTGCATCGCCATCCTCAAATTTGGCTGACCAGTTGCTGCCATAATAAATGCCGCAGTAATCATAAGTGACACTGTCCTGCTCCAGCTTCATGTAAAAACCTGAAAGATTATTGGACTGGCCGGCCGCAGCTGCGGCCGCCGGCTGAACCGATAAATTTTTGTTCCTGACACTCAAAACCGAATTGGTTCCGGTCAGCTGTTTAGCCGCTGATTTTTCTGTTTCCTTAAAAATCAAAGACTGATTTGCTGCTTTTGCATGTACCATAAATCCTTCGCCGCTGGCCGCATAGCCGTATGCAGGGGCAGAGCTGCCGTTGGCGGTATAAGCGACGTATGACTGTGATGGATTTTTGTCGGTAAGCACATAAATATTATCAATGGCGGTGCTGTTGTCGCTGATTACTTTGTTTAAATCGATGCTGCAAGCATACGGGTTGCCCGCCATATTGTAGCCCATATAATTACCGGCAGGTAATGTGCTGGAGTAAGAAAGCTTATTGGTTGTGGTGGTGGCAGCGCCTCCCGGAGTGTACCATAAATTTACCATTACATTTTTTTGGTTGATGTAACCTGTTTCGGTCATGGTTGCATTATCGGGCGCTATAGTGGCTGCGCCTGTGGTGCGGCCGCTGGTTGAACCTACATAATATAACAGATAGCCATTACCTACCGGAACACTGTAATTGACGCCATCAATCAGCGTTACGGTAGAAGTACCGATAGCGGTAACCCCGATATTTTTGCCCGAAGTGAAAGTAGCGTTACTGCTTTTATTTTTTTCGTTATAAAGATAAATGGTCGGGTTTGAGTTACTCACACTGAAACCTGTGCCCGAACCACCGGTAAATAAACCACTGTAAGCCGTACCTCCAATGGTGTAGCTGGTTTTTAAAGTGCTTAAACTGATATAATTGGCCCCGCTGGTGCTGGACGTTGGTGAGGTGATGTTCACCGGCGCCGATAGCAGGCGATAACTGCGGTACTGGTAAACGGTACCTGTTTTGGTGCTCCCGCCGGTCATGTAACGCTGCACATTTACGTTCCCGGTAATGGCAGAGTTGGCGCCAACAAAGTTGAGTGCGGCTGTGCCTGCGGCCGACGACTGCAACGTAAGGTAAGCTGCCCCGCCCCCGGTTGTGGTGGTGCCCGCCACAAGGGTAGTGCTGTCGCGTACGGTAAGTAAGCCGGTAGGCGACACCGCAAAGTTACCGGTGGTGGTGCTGCCGCTGCTTTGTATAGTAGCCGTGCTGCCGCTTTTAAAAGTTACGTTATTGAAGGTAGTTCCGGTAGTGCTTTTATCCAGTAAAATCTGCGAAGCTCCGTTAAAGTATACGGTTCCGGTTGAGGCGGTAAATGATGCGCCTGCATTGTTGGTGTAATTGCCGGTAAAGTAGATATCGCCGGTTGATGCCGTAAGGGTTCCGCCAGAGTTGTTGGTAAAATCATCACCGAAAGAAATATCGCCGTCTCCCGCTTTAATAGTGGAGGCGTTTACCGTAGTGCTTTGAAAAGCTGCATCACCGGCGCCGCAGGTAATGCTGGCCCCGGTATTATTGGTAACCGCGCCTGCAACCTGCAGAGTGCTGTTGGTGCTGAAGGTACCACTGTTGGCAAGCTTACCATATATAGCTGTAGTGCTGCTGTTTAAGGTGATCTTACTTGCACTGGTAGAATTGATGACATCG
>CAXTCH010000230.1:0-6021 GCA_964241945.1 uncultured Mucilaginibacter sp. | reverse complement strand
CGGGCGGCGGCCTCCTTTAATATCAATCGCCCGACCTTCGTTGATCTCCCGCTTCGCATAATAATTCCGGATGGAGATAGAAGCAAAATTCAGCAGTACATCCAAACGTGCTACCAGCTGCGCATTAAGCTGAATGGGTTTTATATATTCTGTAAGCGCATATAAAAGATCATTATAAAGGCGGGTTTCCAGCACCAGAATTTTCTCTTCGGCGCCTAAAATCTGTTCTTCGTATTCTTTTAGTTCCGGCGTAATATACCGCTCGGCATTCACCAGCGTTTGCTTCCGTATCCAGTCGGATGGCACCTTATCACGATGCGCGTGAGTCACTTCCAAATAATAGCCGAACACATTATTAAACGCCACTTTTAGCGAAGGGATACCGGTATGTTCGGCCTCGCGTTTTTGTATTTCCAGCAGGTAATCTTTACCGCCAAACGCAATTTTACGCAGGCGGTCTAACTCTTCATTTATTCCGGTGGCAATAACGCTGCCCTTAGCCAGTAATACCGGCGGCTCGGGGTTGAGTTCGTTGCCTATTTTTTCGCAGATGTAAACGCAGGGATTAAACTGGCTGCCGATTGCTTTTAAAGATTGATTCTGTGATTGCTCGCACAACTGCTTGATACTGTCAATAGCGCTCAGGGCTTTTTTTAACTGGAATACCTCGCGCGGGTTGGCCTTTTGCAAACTGATTTTTGAAATCAACCGTTCCAAATCGCCTACCTGACGGATGCAGGCCTGCATTTCGGTACGCAGTTCGTCGTGCTCAATCAAATACTCCACTACACTCAGCCGGTCCTGAATGGGCTTGATGTCTTTGAGCGGCATCACAATCCACCGGCGCAGCAATCGGGCGCCCATTGGCGAGCAAGTATCATCCAACACATCTACCAACGTGCGGGCATTTTCGTTGGCCGATCCTACCAGTTCGAGATTGCGGATGCTAAAGCGGTCGAGCCATAAATAACCATCTTCTTCAATACGGCTGATAGCGCTGATGTGCTGTAAATTACGGTGCTCGGTTTCATTTAAATAATGCAAAGCCACGCCTGCGGCCGTAATACCTAAGTTGAGCTTTTCAACGCCAAATCCTTTAAGTGATTTAACCCCAAAATGCTTCAGCAGTGTTTCTTCGGCATAGTCGCCGGTATAGGGCCATTCATCCAGCGGATAGCTGTAGTAACGGTCGCCAAATAAATCTCCATACTCTGCCCGGCGGCTTTTCGGGAATACCACCTCGCTTGGGTTAAAGCTTTGCAGCAGCTTATCAATATAGCCTGCATTGCCTTGGGCTGTCAGGAATTCGCCGGTAGATACGTCTACCAAGGCTAACCCCAAACTGCTTTTTTCAAAATGCAGAGAAGCGAGGTAATTATTGCTTTTTTGCTGCAGTATGTTATCGCTTATGGCTACGCCCGGTGTTACCAACTCGGTTACACCACGCTTTACAATAGTCTTAGTAGCTTTGGGGTCTTCAAGCTGGTCGCAAATGGCAACCCGCTGACCGGCGCGCACCAGTTTAGGCAAATAAGTTTCGAGCGAATGATGCGGAAAACCTGCCAACTCATTGTTAGCAGTGCCGTTATTGCGTTTGGTGAGCACAATACCCAAAATCTGCGATGCTTTGATGGCATCTTCACCAAAGGTTTCATAAAAATCGCCCACCCTGAACAGCAGCAGCGCCCCCGGATACTTCACCTTGATCTGGTTATACTGCTGCATCAGCGGCGTTTCTTTGGTAGCTGTTTTGCTCAAACCCTCGGCTCCTTTTGTTTTTTAAAGATGGTAAATTTAAGGGTTTGCTTTTATAGTAAGCGCGGGTGTTGGTAATTTCAGAAGAACGGGAATGCTGTTGTTGAATAATACTATCTGAACTGAGATTAACCGGAGTTTGAAATTTTCACACTGCTCGATTATTAACAGAGTTTCATCTTATTCATTTTGCAACCCTGTAAATCCTGATTCAGAAATATTGAAACTTACCGCACCAATTGATGTTGAGACCTGTATAATATGATACCTGAAACGAAGGATATAGAATTTACCGGCAAACTAAGATGGGTACAGCGCGTAGCCCATTTGTTTGACGATGCTTTCTAAATTCCGGGAACTAATTTTCGTTTTGGCCTGGATCCCTTGCTTAACTTATTGCCGGTGATTGGCGATGTGTCGGGCTTTGTTGTAGGGGCGGCGCTGGTTTGGGTGATGGCTAAACACGGTGTTAGCCGCAAAGTCATTATTTTGATGGTGTGGAACCTGACGGTAGATGCGATAATAGGTGGCATCCCGTTGCTGGGCTATATTACCGACTTTTATTTTAAAGCCAACACCCGAAACCTGAAACTTTTACAGGAACATTATCTGGAAAATAAGCACAACGGCAGCGGTACCGGTTTGCTTGTGGTTTTGTTGTTATTGGTAGCTGTTATTTTTGGGTTCAGTTTATTTGCCATTTACTGGGTGATAAACTGGCTTTACCTTCACATTTAAAACTTAATTCACTTTCGAAAGGTATAGCGTCTTACCCAACAGAGGCACACCTTTATACCCGCGTACGCGTAAAGTACTGTCATTCTCCAGGCGCAATTTACAGCTGTAAGTTTTCTGGTCTTGCGGATTATAAATCATCCCCTCCCAGCGGTTACCTTTTACATACCGGATATCGCGCAGAATGTAAATACCCAACCATCCGGTAGGAAGCCCCAGACTGATACTGTTGCGAATAGTAACTGTAGCATTGGTGAGTTTACCTGCATAGCCCTCTCCTTTTGGCACGATGCGGATTTGCGCTTTCTGGTCGGGCAGTTGCCAGGTGCCTGTTATAGCATCGGCCTGTTGCGCCCATACTTTTAATCCGGACAGGAGAAACAGAAGAATAACGGCAAGTTTTTTCATTTTATTTTTAAGTGCTTTCAGAAGTATGCATTTAACAGTTGACAGCCGAATTGTTTTGCCATTGCCGGGCATTGCCTTATATTTAGCTGTAACATTTATCGAACCAATTACTCTAAATTCAACAAAACAATCACTCATTATGGACAGATCGTTAATCACTACCAGCACTGGTTTAGAAGGCTATAAAATCACCCAGCATTTAGGCGTAGTACGCGGTATTACCGTACGCAGCCGCAGCGTATTAGGTAACTTTGCCGGAGGCCTGCAAAGCCTGTTTGGCGGCCGCTTGTCTATTTACGTTGAGCTTTGCGAAAACGCCCGCGAAGAAGCCTTTGTACTTTTAGCGCAGCATGCACAATCATTAGGCGCCAATGCCATTATTAACATGCGTTATGATGCCAATGAAATTATGCAAGGCATCACCGAGGTATTGGCTTACGGAACTGCGGTGGTGGTAGAGAAGGTTTAGTTATGTGTTCATTAAATAAATTAGGGTCAGAAAAAATAGTTTTTAGATATTTTTTGCCCAGATGACAGCCGAATCAGTACATGACGGCTATATCGTCCGCCTGGCCCGGCCAAACGATATACCACAGCTATTGCAGCTGATTGCAGAAGTAGTCCCTGTAATGATAGCTGCCGGTAATTTCCAATGGGACCATCATTATCCTAACGCACAAGTGTTTACCCAAGATATTAAACTGAACCAGCTTTGGGTGGCCGACAGTGAAGGGCATATAACCGGTGTTGCAGCCATTACTACTGACCAAGATGCAGAATATGCCGGAGTTGGCTGGGATATTAGCAAACCGGCTATTGTAACTCACCGCCTGGCCGTCAGCCCTCAATATCAGGGGCGGGGCATCGCCCGTTCCCTGCTGATGCAGGCAGAACAGGTTGCTATTAAAAGGAATATCCCGGTACTCAGGATTGACACCAACAGTGAAAACGTGGCTACTCAAAAACTTTTCCCCCAGTTGGGTTATGTATACGCTGGCGAAATCAGTCTGGCATTCCGGCCCGGCTTGCGGTTTTATTGCTATGAAAAGCGGCTGTCTTTATAGAGAAACAGTTGAATAACCTTTACCAACACAAGAAGCCATTTGTAAACAAATGGCCTCTTGTGTTTAGGCTTAATGAAAGTTTAATGTGCTTTACCCAGGCTGTCTACCCGGTTAAAGTATTCATTTTGCAGCTTTATGGTTTGGGTATCTGCTTTTACGGCGCGCAATGCCTCAGTTACAGATTTTATTTCGTGCTCAGCAATGGTTTTGCCTAACTGCGTAGTAGCCACGGCGCCCTCGCCTGCATAATGATTAGGGTAACGGGCATACCACCAAATGGGTGTGTATAAATTGGGAATGTTATCCAGCCGGTGCTGATCAGCGCCCGACTGAGCAGCGGCACGATCCATCTGCATCAAATCCGGACGGAGATACATAAGGGTAGCGGTTTCTGTTTCGCCGGCGTGCTGGTCATTAGCCGCATCGCTTTTGCGCATTTTGGCGATCTGAGTGGCATACTGCGGGTCGTTATCGGCTGTGTAAAGAAACACCGCGTAATTGTGCCGCTTGTTCAGCAACGATTGCATAAAGAAGCGGAGGAATTCCGGGTTACCGCCATGACCGTTAATAATCATTATTTTATCAAATCCGTTTCTGGCTATTTCGTCGCAGGTGGCTTCCAGTAAAGGATATATTACATTAGAAGGCAGTGCAAAAGTGCCGTATTGCTGGCGGGCCTCGTTAATCTGGCCGTAAAAATAATCGGGAAAAACCACGGCGTATTCGTTTTGGGTAACACGGGCGGCTATCTCCCGCATATGAATGAGGTCTGTGCCTAAGGGCGAATGCGGTCCGTGCTTTTCTAAAATACCGATAGGCAGGATGCAGGTGCGATGTGACTGCTGCAGGGCAGCCGGAAAATCAGAAGCGGTAAGTTCATCCCAGCGTGCATGCAGCTTTTGCTGCGCAAAGGCACAGGCATTGCTGAACAGCAACAAGAACAAGAGCTTTTTCATAATAAAGGTATAATTGGTTTATGCGTACAATATCGCTACTGCTCAGCATAATAACGTATACCTTACAGAAATTTATTTAACCGAATGATTGCCGAAAGGCGACTAAAACAGCCAGGTAAGTGTCCCGGTCCAAGTCCAGGCCCTCCGGCCGCTCTAGCTTGGCAGGGCGACCGTTTACATATTTAACCGGAAATAAATTTATAAAATCACGTAAAGAAAGCTCGTACCTGAGCCAGGTACTCTTGTTATATATCTCCGCCAGTTTCGATTCAAACTGACTTACCTTGTAGGCATCCATTGTAGCAAAGATACAAGTTTTCAGAAGCAAGAATCGGAACACAATAATATAGCCGGTAACTAATAGCAGCTGTGATTAATTTATCCCTGTTCGTTTTTCCACTCCTTGAACGGGTGCCTGGACAGGTAGCCGTTGTAATACCGCTTATCACTGGTTACTTCCTGCGTAACCCAGGGTGGCAGGTCAAAAGTTTCGCTTTCATCATCCAGTTCCAGTTCTGCCATCAGCAGTCCGGCATTCTCTTCCTCAAAAACATCTACCTCCCAGGTTTTATTGGCAAATTCAATACAATAGCGTGTTTTTGTCACTGTGCTTTGGGCAAAGTGGTTAATCAGTTCCCAAGCTTCATCAACCGGTATCGTGTATTCATATTCTTTGCGGCTGTACCCTTGGGTGGCACCTTTCAAAGTAATATACCCATGCTGGTCGGTAGCGCGTATACGAATAGTCCGGTCTTTATCATTCAGCAGGTAACCTTGTTTAAAAGGCGTTCCATTGGGTTTTTCAAGTTGTTCCCATTGGGCTGCATCAACCAAAAACTTACGTTCAATCTCTACCCCCATGTTATATTGCCTTTGGTTGGTTTTCTTTAATTACCGGCTGCCTCGTGGCCTTAGTTAAAAAGTCCTGACTTAATTCAATGATATGTTGCTCAGTCTTGCGGTTTTGTTTTTTAATTTTTGCCACCACCGGCTGATCTTTTACCTCCGGGGACGCAAACAGGTCAATCGCCAGCACATGATCGTGCCAGTCGCCGATGTTACTTTGCAGGTTATCTATATAAGTCTTATTAAATTCAAGGCGG
>CAXTCH010000229.1:0-6028 GCA_964241945.1 uncultured Mucilaginibacter sp. | reverse complement strand
GTATCAAACACAATTTCATCTTCGTTTAGTACTAAAAAAGAACTAAACTTAGTTGAATTCAGGCTATCGTTTATTATTACTTCAGTATTCAGAAAACTACAGTTTTCGTCAATGAGCCGTTGAGCTATACTTTTTTCAGGCGTATACAGAATATGATAGCCAAGATGTTCTAATAACGTCTGAGTACTATCAAGATAAGGAGCCAGCTTAAATAATTCTTTCCTAGCTCCATGTATTAATTGCATAGCAATGCTATCTAATCTGCTACCTTTGTATTGTGATGATGCGAATTGAGTGACCTCTTTTTTTGCGCTGGTCGCTTGTCCAAAACAACAAGTACATTTTATTAAGATAATTAGGAGAATAAAGCTTTTTTGAATTGGATAAGGCATAGATAAAGATAGAGGTTATTGTCAATATGAAAATTCAATTGCCATGTAATCTCGAAGGCAATGCAACTTTCAATCAAAATCATTTAAAAATCCCTCTTCAATCCGTTCTGTAAGGCTTCAAAATACTTTTCCCTATTAAACGAATACAAATAAGGCGCTTTGTGAGCAGCGCCCGAGTAGAGTTTTTCCTTTTTATCTAGTACCCCGTAGCCCAAAATTTTACGGTTGAAATTACCCCGGTCCAGCTTTCGGCCTAAAATGGTTTCATAAATAACTTGCAGGTTTTTCAAGGTAAACTCTTTAGGTAACAAGTTATAGCCAATGGGTTGATAGTTCAACTGCAGCCGCAGGGCCTGTAATGCCTTTTCAATAATCTGCTGGTGGTCAAAAATCAGTTCTGGCAAACTGGTCAGTTCATGCCATGAACATTCGCTCGATAATTCATCGGGCTGCGGTGTTACTTTTTCATATTCCACCAGGGCGTAGTAACCGATAGAGATGAAGCGCTGCATCAGCCAGCTGTCTTCGGTTAAATTGGCAGCTAAATCATTAAAAACCTGCTGCAATAAATCAAGCTTGGTACGCCGCGTACTGCCAAAAACATAAAACTGCTGCAAAAATAAATCCTGCAGGTTAGTACGGTTTTGCAGAATCCGTACGGCGGCATCATCAATCTCTTCGTCTTTAAACACATAGCCGCCGGGCAAGCCCCATCTCTCGCCTTTGTGTGCTTTCAGCAACAACACTTTAAGCTCGTTTTCATGAAAACCGAAAATCACATTATCAATAGAAACCGAGGGTAAAAAGTATTGCTGCCCGTTTTCAAAAAGTTCAATTGCCGGCACTTCTCTGTCCATCATGTAAAGTAAAAGAAAATTTATTTGGCATAATCCAAATTTTAAGTTTATTATTGAGTCAAACCAACTCAATAATAAACTTAAATTCATTTCATGCTTTTCAATTGTTTACATAAAACCGTATTTGGCGCGGCCCTACTGCTTTCGGGCCTGAGCGCCTCGGCACAAGGTCCGGCGCCCCAACTGGGTAAAAATTCTATCCCAGAGGTTATCAAAGCCATGACTTTAGAGGAAAAAGTGCAACTGGTGGTCGGCGCAGGCTTTAACATGCCGGGCCTCACCAGTACCGGCACCGGCGTTGGCCAAACGCAGGATCGTGTGCCTGGTGCGGCCGGTACCACGCATGGCATTCCGCGTTTGGGCATTCCGTCTATCGTTACTTCCGACGGGCCGGCCGGTGTGCGTATTGATTCGGTACGCAAAGGTAATGCCGGTAAAACATATTATGCTACCGCCTGGCCGGTGGCTACCCTGCTGGCTTCCAGCTGGGATACTGCGGTGGTAAAACGTGTAGGTGTAGCCTTTGGGCACGAGGTAAAAGAGTATGGCATTGATGTAATACTAGGGCCTGCCATGAACATTCACCGCAACCCGCTGGGCGGCCGTAACTTTGAATACTATTCAGAAGATCCGGTAGTAGCAGGCAAAATGGCGGCGGCTATGGTAAACGGTATTGAGTCTAACGGTGTGGGTACTTCTATCAAGCACTTTGCAGCCAACAACCAGGAGACCGACCGTAATACTGTCAATACCATTGTAAGCGAACGGGCCTTACGGGAAATTTATCTGAAAGCTTTTGAAATTGCCGTAAAAGAATCACAGCCTTGGACGGTGATGAGCTCTTACAATCTTATTAACGGCACCTATACTTCTGAAAGTCCTGAGCTGCTGAATACCATCCTGCGCAAGGAGTGGGGCTTTAAAGGTTTTGTGATGACCGACTGGTTCGGCGGTAAAAATGCTCCGGCACAAATACAAGCCCTGAACAACCTGCTGATGCCGGGCACACCACAGCAATCCAAAGCCATCATTGACGCGGTAAAAGCCGGGCAGCTTTCTAAAAAAGTACTGGATGAAGATGTGGCTGGCATCCTGCACATCATCCTGCAATCGCCTTCTTATAAAAAATATAAATATTCGGATCAGCCCGACTTGAAAAAGGATGCTCAAATCTCCAGAGCGGCTGCCACCGAGGGTATGGTATTATTAAAAAACGAAGATCGAGCCCTGCCGCTTAAAAACGGTACCCGTAACGTTGCCCTGTTTGGCATTAACGGTTATGAACTGATTGCAGGTGGTACCGGCAGCGGCGATGTGAATAAAGCGTACAAGGTTTCTTTATTACAAGGCTTAACCAACGCCGGGTACATGGCAGATAAAGATGTGCAAAGCGCCTACACCGCTTACTTAGCCGATTATGCGCAAAAGCATCCGAAAAAGAATTTTATGCAGGAGTTTATGAACCCTACGCCGCCGGCACCGGAGTATACTGCAGCGCAGGATATGATTATGCAAAAAGCAGCATCTACTGATATTGCCATCATTGCCATTGGCCGGAATGCAGGCGAAGGCCGCGACCGTAAACTTGAGAATGATTATGAGTTAAGTGATATAGAAAAGACAACCATCAAGACCATTGCCAACGCTTACCATGCTCAGCATAAAAAAGTAGTGGTAATATTAAATATAGGCGGGGTGATTGATGTAATGTCCTGGCGTGATAATGCCGACGCGATACTGCTAGCCTGGCAGCCCGGTTTGGAAGGCGGCAACGCCATGGCCGATGTACTGAGCGGCAAAGTAAACCCATCCGGTAAGCTGGCCACTACATTTCCTGTTGCGTACAGCGATGTGCCTTCGGCCAAGAGCTTTCCGGGCAAGGAGTTTCCCGAAAAAACTACCACTGGTATGTTTGGCATGAAGGCGATCCCGGCCGAGGTGACTTATGACGAAGGCATCTATGTAGGCTATCGTTATTATAACACTTTTAAAGTAAAACCTGCTTATGAGTTTGGTTACGGATTAAGCTATACGCAGTTTAATTACAGTAACCTGAAACTAAGCGCTCCTACCTTCAACGGCAGATTAACCGCTACCGTAACCGTAACCAATGCCGGAAAAGTAGCCGGCAAGGAGGCGGTGCAGCTGTACCTGAGCGCACCAGCAGGGCAACTGGATAAACCCAGCGAAGAATTGAAAGCCTTTGGCAAGACCAAGCTTTTACAACCCGGACAGTCAGAAACTTTGTCATTCACTTTAACGACGGCCGATTTAGCATCGTTCAATACCGCTTCTACTTCGTGGATTGCGGATGCCGGCAAATACACGGTGAAGATTGGCGCATCATCATTAAACATTAAGCAAACGGCTTCTTTTGAATTGCCAAAAGCTATTACCGTAGAAAAAGACCATAAGGTTTTGGCCCCGCAGGTAGAAATTAATGAATTAAAAGCAAAATAACCGATATTAACCTCCTCCAAATTATAAACTCATATGACCAGCAGAAGAAAGTTTTTACAGCAAAGCGGCGCCCTGGCACTGGGCAGCCTGCTGCTGCCACGCATGGCAGATGCCAGTTTTTTGGCCGCCAAAAGTTACCGGCAGTCCATCGGTATACAGCTCTATACCCTATCGGATTTAATGACCACCGATACCAAAGGCACCCTACAAAAAGTAGCGGCTATTGGCTATAAGGAACTGGAGACCGCCGCTACACCCAAAGGCTATTACTATGGCTATAAACCCAAAGAGTTTGCCGCCATGGTAAAAGATATGGGTATGCACTGGCGCTCACAACACGTGATTGGTGCGCCGTTTGACACCTCCAAAATGGAAGCCAACATTAAAAAGATGACCGGCGGCGACGAGGCTAAAGCAAAGGAACTGATGAACCGCTTTAAATTTATGGCTACCATACCTACCTTAAAATCCAACTATCAGCAACTGGCCGATGAAGCTGCCGAGGGTGGACTAAACTACCTGGTTTGCGCCAGCATACCGGTGGGTACCTTAGACGAAATTAAAACGGCAGCCGATGTATTCAGCAAAGCCGGCGAGGCCTGTAAAAAAGTGGGTGTACAATTTGCCTATCATAACCACACCACCGAGTTTGACCAGGTAGAAGGCGTTCGTCCGTTTGATTATATTTTAAACAATACTGACAAAGACCTGGTAAAAATGGAGCTGGATTTGGCCTGGGCTACCCGCGCCAATCAAGACCCGGTGGCCTTGTTTGCCTCACATCCGGGCCGTTTCCCGCTCTGGCATGTAAAAGATTTAGATAAGGTGAATAAATCGCCGGCCGAAGTAGGCAGCGGTATTGTAGACTTTAAACGGGTGTTTGAACATGCCAAAGAATCGGGCATGAAATACTTTTTTGTAGAGCAGGATCAGCCGCCGCAACCCTTGCAGAATGTGACCAACAGTTATAATTATCTGAACAAGATTTTAGCTTGATAAACAAGCAAAACGCAGCCTTTTAAAGGTTGCGTTTTTGTTTTATACATGACCGGATATTTTCATTTCTTAAACTACTTTAATTTTATTCCGGCAATAAGGCGGTTCATTTGCAGTACACAAAAATTGAAGCTTATGATATCCTCAGTTGAAGAAATGATTGAACATTATGTGCAGGCCTGGAACAATACCAGCCTGGACGAATTTAAAGCCGCCTTTGCCGAATGCTGGGCAGCCGACGCTACGTATACCGACCCTGACTACGCTCTGGTAAAAGGTGTAGATGGTATTGCCGATCTGGCTCAGATATCTCTTGAAAAACTTCCGGCCCGAAAATTTGAAGTGAAGGTTTTGCCCGACCATCATCATCAGGTTGGCCGTTACACGTGGCAGGTCATCTTACCCGACCAAACCCGCGAAGGCTATGATTACTTTGAATTTAGCAACGAATTTAAAATCACCCGCCTGGTAAGTTTCTTTTAGCCGTTGTAATTAACAGTTTATTATTGCAGCAGCAGTGAACCGTACATTTTATCTTTACCGTAAAAGGAAATATAAAATGTACGAGCTCATTTTAGCCAACTTTGCCCTGCACATTGATTTGAATGCGGAGGAAAAGGAACAGATTATTTCCAGATTGCAGCACAAACCGTTAAAAAAGAATGCGCTGCTGCTTGCTGCCGGCGAAGTTTGCCGGCACATACACTTTGTTAGTAACGGCTGCCTGCGCATTTATAATACCGACCGGCAGGGCGAAGATCACAACATTCTGTTTTGCCCCGAAAACTGGTGGGCGTCAGATTTGGCCAGCTTTTCCGGGCAAACCCCCGCTTTTTACAACATCAGCGCCTTAGAAGATACGGAACTTATATACCTCAGTTATCAGGCGCTCGAAGAACTTTATATACAAATACCTAAACTGGAGCGCTTTTTCCGTATCATGATACAAAACGGATTTAGCCTGTACCAGCGGCGCATCACCCTCAACCTCTCTAAATCGGCCGAGGAGCGCTATACCCTGTTCAAAAAGCAATATCCCAAATTAGAACAGCGGATTGCACAAAAGCACATTGCCTCATACCTGGGCATCACGCCGGTATTTTTGAGTATGATTCGTAACAGAAAAACATAGGGGTAATATCATTCTACGCTAAAATTTCTATATTGCCTGTATACAAAGCACCCCGATGTTGAAGCTATTTGTTACCACTTTGGCATTATTTATAAGCATACATGGCTTTAGCCAGGTACCGACCCAATACCCCGGCTATACCGATGGCTATTACACCCTCAAAAATTTTCCCTTTCAAAGCGGCGACACTA
>CAXTCH010000228.1:0-6029 GCA_964241945.1 uncultured Mucilaginibacter sp. | reverse complement strand
AAATCTTACAAATCCTGATTCTGACAACCTCTGCCCCAAATGCACTCCTATTCAATTAATTTACTTAGCTTTGCAGCTATTTTTTAAGTAAATGTTGACTTTAGCCTCGCTGGCAGAACTTTTGGCGCAGCCGCGTAAAATTGTAATTACTACGCACCATAAACCCGATGGGGATGCCATTGGTTCGTCGCTGGGACTGTACAATTACCTGGTGCAGCTGGGCCACCACGCCAGGGTAATTCCGCCTACCGATTATCCTGAATATTTTAACTGGATGCCGGGCAATGAGGAAGTTATCATTTTTACCGAGCAGCCGGAAAAATCGGCACAGTTGATTGCTGAAGCCGAACTGATTTTCTGTCTCGATTTTAACGCCCTCAGCCGCATCAACGAGATGGGCGAACTGGTACGCGCCTCAACGGCCTGTAAAATCATGATTGACCACCACCTGGAGCCTGAAGATTTTGATGATTACCGCCACTGGAATATCAAGGCCTGCGCCACGGCGCAACTGGTGTATGATTTTATTGCAAATGAGTTAAATGATAAAGACAAAATCAACGCTGATGTGGCCAGTTGTTTGTACACCGGTATCATGACAGATTCCGGCTCGTTCCGCCTGCCCAATACCACCGCTACCGTGCACCGCATTGTGGCCGACCTGATTGATGCCGGCGCTATAAACTGGCGCATCCACGAACTGGTGTTCAACAGCGCTTCCGAAAACCGGCTGCGCTTTTTGGGCCACTGCCTTACCAATAAACTGGAGGTGATGCGCGAATATAACACGGCATTGATTTCGGTAACGCAGGAAGAACTGCAGCATTATCAGATTGGCACCGGCGATACCGAAGGTATTGTGAACTACGCCCTGTCCATCACCGGCATCCGGCTGGCGGCTTTTTTCGTAGAACGTACGGATAAGGTAAAACTTTCGTTAAGGTCTAAAGCCGAGTTTCCGGCCAATGAAATCTGCAAAAAATATTTTAATGGAGGCGGCCACCGCAATGCGGCCGGCGGACAATCCACCAGCAGTTTGCAGGAAGTCATACACCAATTCAAATCTATATTACCCGAGTATAAAACACTATTAATTCAATAAAAGAAAAAATGAACAAACAGTTAATGTTCTTAGCTGCTGCAGCCCTGGGTTTGGCCAGTTGCAGTGGTGGATTTAAAAAAGGCGAAGGCGGTATGCTTTACGATATACATACCGACAAGCCGGGCGCTGCCATTAAAGAAGGAGATTTCATCAGTGTGAACCTGATTGCCAAGAACGATGCCGATTCAGTACTGTTCAGTACCTATGATGCCGGCCGTGCCATGCCAACCCTGATGCCTAAAGTAAAAAACAAAGGTGACATTTATGGTGCGCTTACCATGCTGAGCGAAGGCGACAGTGCTACGGTGAAAGTGAATGCCGATTCAATATTCAGCAAAGGCCAGCCAAAACCTCCGGGTTTTAAAGGCAAGTACGTTATCTACGAAGTAAAAGTAGAAAAGGTAATCCCTAAAGGCGGCCAGAGCGACCAGGTGTTTCAGGCACATATTACCGATTACTTTAAAGCACAGGCCGCCGCTTTGGGTAAAGAAGAGCCGGCTAAACTTAAAAAGATGATAGCCGACAACAGCTTGAAAGTAACTACCACTGCTTCGGGCTTAATGTACGAGGTAACCAAACAGGGTTACGGCCCAACTATTGCTGCCGGCGATACTGCCGTGGTAAATTATACCGGCAAATTACCGAACGGTAAGGTGTTTGATACCAGTAATAAAGATGTGGCCACGAAAAACAAAATTGCCAACCCGATGCGGACGTATGCGCCTATTCATATTCCTGTGGGGGTAAAGGCTGTAATTCCGGGTTGGGACGAAGGTTTGCAGCTGATGAACAAAGGCGAAAAAGCAACGTTTGTGATTCCTTCCAAACTGGCTTATGGTGAGCAGGGCATGCAGCCCATCCCTCCGTTCACCCCAATCAGCTTTGAGGTAGAACTGGTGGACATTATTCACCCTAACCCTAATGCGCCAAAACCGGCGGCACCGCAAATGCCGGGTCAGGCACAAATGCAGCAGCAACCTGCAACGAAATAATTTAAATAGATTTTCAAGGCCTTTCTTTAGCCGGAAAGGCCTTTTTTATTTACACATGAAAAAAATATTAGCTTATACGCTGCTGTTCCTCGGTACGGCAGGTTATGCCGCTGCCCAGCAGGTTAACTTTCAGCGCACACCGTCGGGCATCCTGTATCATATTTTCCCGGCAGCTGGTGCAGCCGGTCCGAAAATTAAAATGGGCGATGTAATTACCATGCACATCACCGAAAAAACCGGCAAAGATTCAGTGCTGTTCAGCAGCTATGCCATCGGTCACCCGGTGCAGGCGCAGGTGCAGCCTACGCAGAATATATTGGATTTGATGGATGTATTTCCGCTGCTGTCGGTAAAAGACAGCGCCCTGGTACGCATTCCGGCAGATTCAGCGGTAAAAGGCCATGAAGCGGAACGGCCGCCGTTTTTACCCAAAGGCAGCTATATTACCGCTACGGTTAAGATATTGAAAATACAGACTCAGGAAGAATTTATGGGCGAGCGCAACGCCGAACTGGAAAAAAGAAAGCAGGCCGAGGCGGCAGAAGTAAACAAATATATTACCGACCATAAACTGGTGGCACGCACTACGCCATCAGGCTTAAAGTATGTAATTACCCGCGGCTCCATGAACCGTAAACCGGTGGTGGGCGATACTTTGCTGGTGAATTACACCGGCCGCCTGCTCAACGGTAAAGTGTTCGACTCCAGCATACAGGCAGATGCTGTGGCCGGCGGGCTGCAGCAACCGGGCCGTACGTATGAGCCTATCCAGGTAATAGTAGGTAAAGGTCAGGTAATTCCGGGCTGGGACGAAGGCTTGCTGCTGTTAAACGAAAATGCAAAAGCTACCTTCGTTATCCCCTCTAACCTGGCTTACGGCGCACAGGGGGCGGGCGATATACCGCCGTACAGCACCTTGGTGTTCGATATAGAACTGGCAAAAATTAAACCGGCCAGGCATGTAATAACGCCAAAGCCGGCCGTTAAAAAGACCACAACGCATACCACGGCTAAAAAAACCGTCAGAAAAAGTTGACAAAAAGGCTTCTGTAATAAACAGAAGCCTTTTTTACATTTGCGCCATGGTGTTAACCGATACACATACCCATCAGTATTACGATACGGATGCTGCTGTCCGTGCCGAACACATGCAGCAATGCTTTGACGCCGGTATCTCCCGCTTGTTCCTGCCCAATGTATCGGCCGACTCGGTGGCCCTGATTGACCAGATGGTACAAGCTTACCCCGGCAACTGCTTTGCCATGCTGGGCCTGCATCCCTGCGAAGTAAAAGCCGGCTGGCAGCAGCAGCTCGACCTGATTAAAGCCAATGGCGCTTCACTAAAAACGTATGCCATCGGCGAAATCGGCATCGATTTATATTGGGATACTACCTTTTTAAAAGAGCAGCAGGAAGCCTTCAGTCAGCAAATTGCCTGGGCCAAATCCCTTAACCTGCCTATCGTAATCCATTGCCGTAACGCTTTTAACGAAGTGTACGAAGTATTGCAACAGGAGAAAGGCGAAAAGCTGCGGGGCATCTTTCATTGTTTCAGCGGTACAACTGAGCAGGCACAGCAGATTATTGACCTGGGCTTTTATTTGGGTATCGGCGGTGTAGTCACCTATAAAAATGCCGGTCTGGATAAAGTGGTCGAGCAAATCAGCCCTGAGCATTTGGTACTGGAAACCGATGCACCTTACCTTACACCGGTGCCTTACCGCGGCAAGCCCAATAAAAGCGCCTACCTGATTTACGTAGCCCAAAAAGTAGCCGATTTACACCGGATGAGCATAGAAAAGCTGGCTGAGATTACTACCCGCAATGCTGAAATTATTTTTGGCATATAAACCAATAATTAAAATCGTTTTATATTTTTATAGTCAACCCATTATTTAATCCATAACCTGCAATTCATCTCATGTGCCAGATATTAATTATTTATACCGGTGGTACCATAGGTATGATGAGCGACCCTAAAACCAAGGTGCTCAAGCCGATCAATTTTGAGCAGATTATGGATAATGTTCCTGAACTGGAACGCCTTAATTGCCGGATCCACGTACATTCTTTCGACGAGGTAATCGATTCCTCAAACATGAACCCTGATATATGGAGCCAAATAGCCGGCCTTATTGAGCAGCACTACCACGAGGTAGACGGCTTTGTGGTGCTGCATGGCTCCGATACCATGGCCTTTACAGCGTCGGCCATCAGTTTTATGCTCGAAAACCTGGACAAGCCGGTGATTTTCACCGGTTCGCAGCTGCCCATCAGCGCCATCCGTACCGATGCCAAGGAAAACCTGATGACGGCTATTGAAATTGCCAAAGCCAAAAAATACGAGCGCGCCCGCGTGCCTGAGGTTTGTATCTATTTTGATTATAAGCTGTTCCGCGGCAACCGCGCGTTTAAATATAATTCGTCCAAGTTCGAAGCCTTCCGTTCGCCCAACTACCCGGTGCTGGCCGAATCGGGCGTGCACCTGCGTTTCAGCGTGAACGATATCCGCCTGCCAGGCGCCGGTGAACTCATTGTGCACAAAGAACTGGTAAATGATGTATCGGTGTTGAAACTGTACCCCGGCATCAGTCAGCGGGCGGTGGAGGCCATTGTGAATGCCGACGTGCGCGGCATCGTGATGGAAACCTTTGGCGCCGGTAATACCACGACCGACCCCTGGTTTACCAGCCTGATTAAAAATGCCATTGACAGCGGTAAGGTGATTGTCGATATCTCGCAATGTAAAGTAGGCACCGTTGAACTGGGCCGCTATGAAACCAGCCGCCAGCTCAAAGACATGGGCGTAGCCAACGGCTACGACATGACCTTCGAGGCCGCCGTTACCAAAATGATGTACCTGCTCGGCCAGTCCAACGACCCGCACCAGGTACGCGAATGGCTGGAAACGGATTTAAGGGGAGAGTTGACGATATCGTGAGTTGGGATGCTGGATTTGGTTTGCTATACATTACATCGGTATTATGCTGGGGCACGCATGCCGCGTGTGTTCCATAAGATAGTATCAAATAAGATTAATCAAGCACACGCAATACGCGTGTGCCAGCATAGGGACATTAAGTAGAAATGAACCGGATAAAAGAAATGCTGAAATATGTTTTTGCACTTGAAAATAAAAAGTACGCTTCGTCAGCTGAAATAAAACGGTATCTCAACGCTGCCCTATTTATTCTTCAACCAAATGAGTTGAGAGTTAAAGCGCTCACTTTAGCCTTACAAAATCTGGAGAGGCGGTGCAATATTCATTACTCATCTGTTAATAAGATGTGGGGCATCAATCAATATATTTATGAACCTGCAAAAATAAAGGCAGTGGAACGTGAACTTGAAGCGGGTTACATTGAAGATAAAATTGATAATATAGAATTTGATATTAATGAAAGCTATGCCAATTTGATAGGGATTGAATTAAGTGATGGTGATATTGTGTTGTACTTAGAACGGAGTACACTTGATCCTGAGCATGTTAATGATATCATATGGTCAAAAACATACAAGCCGGAATGCATATCTATCCCTCAAGGTAGACTGGTGTTTAAGCGGTAATGCAGCGTTCACTGGTTTAAGTCTTCTCTGAAAGGGGCGACTTAAACCAAGCTATAAAACTTAGCGCTCCCGCGCGAAATAACGACATTGACCCAACGTTAACGGGTAGTAGCACTTCACTCAAGGTTCGGTAGCCAAACGGCGGACAGGAGTCCTTGGTTTTATTTATTGATTTAAGTCACCCCTTTCAGGGAAGACTTAAACCAGTGGTGCCAGATACTGCGTTATTTCTACACTATATAATAACTAAAACGCAACAATACAACCTAAGGGTAACAATATTAGCCTTTTACTGCTACGCGGGGTGTTGCTTAGCTGTTGCAGGCATATGTACTGGTGAAGATGCCTTTAAGATACGGCAGGAAATT